>JAODMX010000140.1 GCA_025464735.1 Frondihabitans sp.
CGTGCACCGCTCTCGACATGACCCTCGGCGTGAGGACGTACGCCTCCACCGGGTGGTACACGAGGTAGAAGATGATGGCGGCGATGGCGGCGGCGGGCGACGTGAACAGGCAGACGACGATGATGACGACGGCCTCGACCACCGTGTCGATGATCGGGATGAGTGCTCCGACGAACGCCAGAGCCGTGAGAAGCGCTATTCCGGGCACGTGGAAGACGAGAAGCAGGATGAATGTCAGCGCTGCGTTGAGCGCGGCGAGCGTGACCTGGCCGATGACGTAGCGACCGACGGAGAGTGTCATCTCCTCGTAGATCGACCGCCAGGCTGCTGCCTTCGAGGCCGGAACCATCTGAAACGCCTTGTTGGTCATCACTGGCAGCGTGGCGGTGAAGTAGATGGTGAGAATCAGAACGATGAACGTGGCCACGATCCCGTCAACCACCCCGGTGCCGAATGAGAGGAGCCCGCTTCCGATCGAATTGAGGTGCGCTGGATTTTTGAGGAAGTCGGTCACGCTCGAGAGCAGGCCGTTCACCGACGAGTCGACGCCGAGCTGCCCGGTGAGGTCGGTGAACCACGGCGCCTTGGTCAGATGGTCGACGATCAGGGGTGCCCGGTGTGCGACCGCGAGCAGTTGTCGCCCGACGAGGGGCGCGACGGTGAAGATCACGGCGGTGATCAGGACTACGAGAACCGCGAAGATCAACCCGACGGCCGCGCCGCGTCGGATCCCGCTCCTCTCGAGCCAGACAATGATCGGCTCGAGGGCCAATGAGAGGAAGTAGGCGACGCCGACGTAGGTGAGGACGACCGAGATCGTTCCGATCCCGGTGATGATCGCGATGCCGAGCCCCACGCCGAGAGCGCCGACCAGGCCGATGCGGAAGGCTTGCACCGAGATGAGTTGGCGCATTCCGGATCCGGCGACCCGAGGCGACTCGCGGGGGAGCGGGTCGGGGGAGGTGCGGAGTGTCCGCGGCGCGCGCGGTGAGGGACGGCGGCGTGGTCTGGTCGCAAGGGTCACGACGCTCACGCTACGCAGAGCCCGGACGCTTGTCGTCGGCCTGCGGGCGGATACCTGCGGCACCGGGGTATCGCCGAACGCCACGAAGCGCCGCTAGCGTGTGCTGATGACAGCTTCGACGCGCCCGAGTGTGCTCGCCTCGCAGGCGGACGATTTTCCCCGGTGGTACCAGGACGTCCTGGAAAAGGCCGAGCTGGCCGATAACGGCCCGGTGCGAGGCACGATGGTGATCCGACCTTACGCATACGGGCTCTGGGAGCGGATGCAGGCCGAGATCGACCGTCGGATCAAGGCCACAGGTGCCGAGAACGTCTATCTGCCGATGCTCATCCCGCAGTCGTATCTCGAGCGCGAGGCCGAGCATGTCGAGGGGTTCAGCCCGGAACTTGCCGTCGTCACGCATGCCGGCGGCAAGGAGCTCGGCGAGCCCGCCGTTCTCAGGCCCACGAGCGAGACCCTCTTCGGCGAGGTCATGTCGAAGTGGGTTCAGTCGCATCGTGACCTTCCGATGCTTCTCAACCAGTGGGCGAACGTGGTGCGGTGGGAGATGCGGCCACGCCTCTTCCTTCGCACGACGGAGTTCCTCTGGCAGGAGGGGCACACGGCCCACGCCACTCGGGACGACGCATCGGCCTACGCCCGACGGATCCACCTCGAGGTGTATCGGGACTTCCTCCAGAACGTGCTGGCCATCCCGGTCCTCGTGGGGGCGAAGACGGCGAGGGAACGATTCGCCGGAGCCGTCAACACGATGACGTGCGAGGCCATGATGGGCGACGGCAAGGCTGTGCAGATGGCGACGAGCCACGAGCTCGGGCAGAACTTTGCCAAGGCCTTTGGCATCGACTACACCAGCGCGACGGGGCTCGTGGAGTCGTGTTGGACCACGTCATGGGGATCCAGCACCCGGATGGTGGGTGGCCTCATCATGGCTCACGGCGACGACAACGGTCTTCGTCTGCCGCCGCGCATCGCCCCGGTGCAGGTCGTTGTGATGGCCGTGAAGGAGGATGACCGCACCCTGAGCGCGGCAGCGACCATCGTCGCCGACTTGACGGCCTCCGGTGTTCGCGCCCGGGTCGATGACCGGACGACGCAGGGGTTCGGCCGACGTGCCACGGAGTGGGAGCTGAAGGGTGTTCCGCTGCGGATCGAGGTCGGACCTCGCGATCTCGACCGGGGCCAGGCCACCCTGGTCCGGCGCGACACGGGCGTGAAGTCGCCTCTGCCGCTCACGGGGATCGGTGCGGCTGTTCCCGGGCTGCTCGAGTCGATGCATTCCGAGATGATCGATGGCGCGCGAGTGCGGTTGGATGCACGCACCACCGACGTGGCTTCGGTCGGAGAAGCCAAGGAGGCGGCGGCGACGGGATTCGCGCGGATTGCGTGGTCTCTCCTCACCGATGAGGGTGAGGCGCTGCTCAACAGGGACGCCATCAGCGTGCGCTGCCTCCAGCGGCCGGATGGCACCCTCCCCGGATCCGAGGATCTCGCTGAAGATCTCGTCGCGATCGTCGGTCGGAGCTACTGACCGCACCGACTGACCCGGTGTGCTAACGAAACGCGAGCATTTTTGCAGTCGCAGAAATCATGCGGGGCGTGTAAAGTTGCCGTACTGCAAGTTTGAACGCCACTGTCGGCGCCCCCGAGGAGTTCGGCGTTTTGGCGCGCCCTCGACGGTCGGCCAGCACAGACGAAACACAGAAGGACAGCCATGTCATCAGTCTCCGCTCCCTCACGGGCGCAGGGCGGCCGAGCGGTCGCCAACTCCTCGAAACCGGTGATGAGTCACCGCCAAATCCTCCTCGTGATCTACGGGCTCATGGCCGGGATGTTCCTGTCCGCCCTCGACCAGACCGTCGTCGGCACGGCCATTCGAACAATCGGCGACGACCTTCACGGCCTCAATCAGCAGGCCTGGGTCACCACCGCCTACCTGATTGCCTCGACGATCACGACGCCGATCTACGGCAAGCTCTCCGACATCTTCGGCCGGCGTCCGCTGTATATCTTCGGCATCACGGTGTTCATCCTGGGCTCGCTCATGTCGTCGTTCTCGACATCGATGATCATGCTGGCCGGGTTCCGAGCCTTCCAGGGCATCGGCGCCGGTGCGCTGATGTCGTTGCCGCTGGCGATCATGGGAGACATCCTCGCCCCGCGGGAGCGAGCCAAATACCAGGGCTACTTCCTCGCCGTCTTCGGTATCTCCAGCGTCATCGGTCCGCTGATCGGTGGCCTCCTCGCCGGGACGAACAGCATCCTGTTCATCTCGGGCTGGCGCTGGGTGTTCCTGGTCAACGTGCCGATCGGCATCGCCGCTCTCCTCATGGTGCTTGCCTTCCTGCATCTGCCGAAGTTCGGCGACGCGCGCAAGGTGCGCATCGACTGGTTCGGCGCCACCGCCGTCATCGTGACGCTGCTGCCGCTTCTGCTCGTCGCGGAACAGGGTCGTGACTGGGGCTGGACCTCGGCCGGCTCGATCGCCTGCTACGTCATCGGCGTCGTCGGCCTCGTCGGTTTCCTGGTCGTCGAGACCCTGATGAAAGACGACGCGATCATCCCGCTGAAACTCTTCCGCTCTGGTGTCTTCTCGATGGCCACGCTGCTCGGCTTCCTGGTCGGTTTCGCCATGTTCGGCGCGATGCTGACGATTCCGCTCTACCTGCAGATCGTCACCGGACTCAGCCCCACGGCATCCGGCTTTGCCACGCTGCCGATGATCGGCGGTCTGATGATCGCCTCGATCGCCTCGGGTCAGATCGTTTCCCGCACCGGTCATTACCGCATTTTCCCGGTGATCGGCACCGCGTTCACGTCGGCCGGCTTCCTCGTCCTGACCTTCATGACGATCGACAAGCCCCTCTGGTTCCTGATGATCGGCATGTTCCTCATCGGTCTCGGTCTCGGTCAGCTGATGCAGACGATCACGCTCGCCAGCCAGAACTCGGTCGAACCGCGTGACATGGGTGTGGCGACGAGCTCCGCGACGTTCTTCCGTCAAATCGGTGGAACGCTCGGCACCGCGATCCTGCTCTCGGTCCTCTTCTCGCTCATGCCGACGAACATCGGAACCGCCATGGAGAACAAGGCCGACCTGTCGTCGGCGTTGGACGCCGCGCTCAATCCGACGGTCGCCACAGCCTCGGAGAACGCGGGCGTGATGAAGCAGATCTGGAACCCCATCGTGACTCCGGTCAAGAAGGAGATCCAGACCGGTCTCGACACCGGAACCGCCGCCGCGACCAGTGCAGCCCAGGCGGCCGTGACAAAGCAGGTGCAGGCCGCCGTCGCAGCCCAGGTCGCGGCAGGGACGATTCCCGCCGCCCAAGAGCAGCAGGTCGTCGCGCAGCAGGTCGCCGCGGCGCTGCCGAGTGCGACGTCGGCAGCGCTCAGCCAGGCCGCTACCCAGGCTCACGCCAGCGTCGTGGACGGCAAGCTTGCGATCGACTACTCGAACGCCGCGCAGCGCACGAACGTCGTCAACGAGGTTGCTCCGAAAATCGTCACCCAGCTGAAGAAGGCATCCTCGTCGACCAGCGCGTCGAGCAGTGACACGAGCGACACGTCGTTCCTCAACGGTGCTGACGGCCGGTTGACGAAGCCGTTCCTCACCGGCTTCAATGCCTCGGCGGTCACGATCTACTTCGTCGGTCTCGGGGTGATCCTGCTCGCGTTCGTGCTGAGCTGGTTCTTCCGGGTGCCGCCGCTGCGCAAGTCGTCGGCGCTGCAGCAGCGGGCCGACGAAGCGGGAGCCCCCGACGACGGAGACGACCGGGCAGCGACCCGGGCCGGCGAGAGCGCCGGTCCGACAACCGCATCGGTTCCGGTCACCCGTTAGTCACTCGGGGATGCCCCGCCTTCGTCGTGGGGCATCCCCGAACCTCGTCACGAAGTCCGGAGGAATCGTGAACACTATTGAAGAGCTCGAGGTCACTGACGACAGCACGCTGCGCGAGCGCAAGAAGCGGAAGACCCGTCAGATCATCCACGACGTGGCGCTGCGTCACGTCGCTCGAGACGGCCTTGCCGGGGTGACGGTCGAGGCGATCTGCGAAGAAGCCCTGGTGTCGCAGCGCACCTTCTTCAACTATTTTCCGTCGAAATCGGCGGCGGCTCTCGGATTCTCCGCCATCCGGATCAGCGAGACCGAAAGGATCCGATTCCTCGAGCGTGCGCCAGCCGGGCTCCTGTCCGCCCTGTGCCATCTCGTGGATGCGGCGCTCCAGGGGCCCGTGGACCGAACCGCGGTCCGCGCGGTGATCGCGTCGCGCCCGGAACTCCGCCCCGCCATGCTGCAGTGGATGGCGGAACTGTATCGCGAAATCCTCGACCTCGCGCAGCAGGTCACGTCCGCGCGCACCGCTCGGGTCGCCATCACGCTCGTGCTCGGTGCCCTCGTCGAGGCCGTGAATCCTGACGCCGCCGCCGCCGACAGGCCTCTCGCCGACCGCCTCCTCGAGATCGTCTCGGAGGCCGGCGTCATCGCCCGCGAACTCCTTCCGGCCTGACGGACGCGGCGTGACCGGCGCGGCCTGACCGACGCCTACTCGGCGGCGTCGACGAGCGCGAGAAGTTCTCGCTTGCGCGCGTCGTCGGCGAACGAGGAGACGATCGAATTGGCAGCGAGAGATTTCACGATCTTTGGCGAGAGATCAAGAGCTCGGGTAACCGCGTCGAAATTGTCGTCCACGTAGCCGCCGAAGTAGGCAGGATCGTCGCTGTTGATCGACACCATCAGCCCGGCTTCGAGCATGGCCGGCAGCGGGTGATCGCCGAGGCGCGGGGGAGCGGTGTGCAGGGCCAGGTTCGACAGTGGGCAGATGGTGAGCGGGATTCCATCGTTGCGAAGTCGCGTCACGAGATCTGGATCTTCCATGGCCCTGTTGCCGTGGTCGATGCGTTCGACGTCGAGCAGGTCGAGGGCCTCCCAGACGTAGTCGGGACCACCCTCCTCGCCAGCGTGCGCGACCCTGTGGAGTCCCTCGCCCTTCGCCCGCGCGAAGACCTCGCGAAACAGAGACGGTGGGAAGCCGACCTCGGCCGAGTCGAGTCCGACACCGAGCAGATCGTCGCGGCGATGGAGGGCGCCGGTCAGCGTCTCGAGCGCGGCCTCGGGCCCCTGGTCACGGAGGAAGCAGAGGATCAGCCCGCCCGTGATGCCGAGGTCTCTCTCGGCCTCTGCGCGAGCCGCACCCAGTCCGTCGAGCACGGCCTCCACTGGAACGCCGTTGCCGCTGTGAGTCTGAGGGTCGAAGAAGAGCTCTGCGTGACGGACTCCAGCCGCGTGGGCGCGACGGTAGTACGCCGCGGCGAGGTCGTGGAAGTCGTCCGCCGTCTTCATCACGCGGAGGTTGGCGTAGTAGACGTCGAGGAACTCCTGCAGGTTCGCGAACCGGTATTGCCGGCGCAGCACCTCAGGATCCGTGCTGGCAAGAGACACCCCGTTCCGGGCGGCCAGGTCGACGACGAGTTCCGCCTCGAGGGTTCCTTCGATGTGGACGTGGAGTTCGGCGATCGGCAGCATGGTCACATTCTGCCGGTCGCGCGGGGATCAGTCGTTCTGCGCGGCCCAGGCCGCTCTGTGGGCGTCGCTCAACTCGAGGTAGTGCTGAGCGTTCCGGCGGATGCCGTCGACCTCGTCGTCCGTGAGGGTCCGCCGCACCTTGCCGGGAATGCCAGCAACGAGGGAGCGTGGCGGGACGACCGTGCCCTCGAGGACGACGGTGCCCGCCGCGATGAGAGACCCCGCGCCGATGACGCTGCGATTGAGAACGGTGGCGGACATGCCGATGAGACAGTCGTCCTCGATCGTGCAGCCGTGTAGCACGGCATTGTGGCCGACGCTCACGCCTTTTCCGATCGTGGTCGGAACACCGACGTCGGCGTGCACCGAGACGTTGTCTTGAATGTTGCTCCCCTCGCCCAGAACGATCGCGTCGGTGTCGGCACGAACGACAGCGCCGTAGAAGACGCTCGAGCGGGGGCCGAGCGTCGCACGGCCGATGACGGAGGCTCCCGGAGCCACCCAGGCACCCGCTTCGAGCACGGGTGCATGGCCGTCGAAGGGCAGGAGGACGCTGTCGTGAGTCATGCCTCCCAGAGTGCCATGCTCTGAGGATCCTGAGGGGTTGGCGACACTCTCGGCCAGGAGTCGTAGAGTCCAGACATGACCACTCTCGACACCATTCCGCTCACGACTCTCCGCGGAGAAGCGACCACCTTCGGCGAGTACACCGACAAGGTCGTGCTCGTCGTCAACGTCGCGTCGCGCTGCGGTCTGGCTCCCCAGTACGAGAAGCTCGAGGCTCTGCAGAAGACCTACGGCGACCGCGGTTTCACCGTCGTCGGGTTCCCCAGCAATCAGTTCCTGCAGGAGCTCGGCACGGCCGACGCGATCAGCGACTACTGCTCGGCGACCTGGGGCGTGACCTTCCCGATGATGGAGAAG
>JAODMX010000198.1 GCA_025464735.1 Frondihabitans sp.
GCGACGGTCCGCGACGCCGCCGTCACGGCGCTCGGGCCGCTGCCGTGGATCCCGCCGGGCCCGTCTTCGCCTCCGTCCGCCTGGTCTTCGACTCCGGCGACGAGGTCACGATCGACAAGCCTCTGATCGTGGGCCGCAACCCCGAGACCGATGCCGGCGGAACCGCCGTCCACGCTCTGCCCGATCTGTCCCGCAGCCTCTCGCGGACGCACGCACTGCTGGACTGGCGCGACGGCCTGCTCTGGGTCACCGACCTGAACACGACGAACGGCAGCGCGGTCGTCGATGCCGACGGCGGCGTGCGTCCCCTCGTGCCCGGCCTCCGCACGGCCGCATCGATCGGCTGGCGGGTCGAGCTCGGCGAGCGCTCGATCGAGGTTCTTCCGGGGGTGCCCGCGTGAGGCGCTGCATCCTCCTGGACGCGATGACGCGCCCAGACCCCATCCGCCCCGACGAAAGGCGCGACCGTGCCCAACAATGACGCGATCCTCCTCGAATCGGTCAAGACGCATCGTGCGCGGCTCCGAGGAGCCTTCCTCATCGGTGAACTCGCCGAGCGCCGCGACGTGAACGACAACGCCCGGCGACTGATCGGCAGCATGGTGCTAACCGCCGTGATCTGTGCGGGCTGCGTCGGCACGTCGTTCGTGCTGAATGCGCTGAACTCGTCGTCGGCGACGAGCTCCTCAACGACGAGTTCGTCGACGACGACGACCCCCACTGCGGTGTCGACCAAGTGACCGACTTCACCCGACTCACCATCGTCGGCTCCGTCAAGCGTGCAACGATCGTTGTGCCGAGCGACGAGTCGTTCGGGGCGTTGATCCCGCGGCTGATGGAGCTCCTCGACGAACAGGTGGCCTCGGTCGCCCGTCCACTGACTCTGCTGCGTCTCACCGGCGAGCAGCTCGACTCGACGCTGTCGGCCGCCGAGCAGGCCGTCGCTGACGGTGAAGTCCTGCGTTTGCTGCGTCTCGACGAGGCGCCGCCGCCGCCCGAGGTCAGTGATGTCACCGATGCGGTGAGCGAATCGCTCGGCGGCCGTGCCGGTCTCTGGTCGGCGGGCCATCGCACCGTTCTCGGCGCCGGAGCCGTGGGCGCGCTCGCTCTCGCGGCTGGCTTCGAGGCACTCGACGGCCCTGGCGCCGCCGTGCAGGCGCTGCCGGCGATCCTCTGGCTGATCTGCACGTTCGCAGGGCTCGGCCTCGCACTGGCCGGTGCTCGCGCGACGTCCCGCACGCTGCTCGGTGCCGCCCTCGGACTGGTCGTGCCGACCGCGGTCATCGCCTCGTCAGGGTTCGAGCACGGAACGATCGCACTGGTCGTCTGCTTCACTCTCGTGCTGGCCTGGGTCTCGCTCCTCGTGGTGACCGGCCTCGGGCGACGTGCACGACCCGCCGCCCTCGGCGGCGGCGCCGGCGCCGTGGGTGCGGCCGTTGCCGCGGCGCTTCTCATCGCGGGGCTTCCGCTCCAGGACGCCGCGGCAATCGTGGCCACCATCGCGATTGTGGGGGTTGGTCTCGTCCCCTGGTACGCGATGAGCGCCTCCGGGTTGACCGGGCTCGACGACCAGGTGATGACCGGTCGTCTCGCGGAACGTTCCGACGTGCTGACAACGGTCGGCGATGCCTACCGAACCCTGACCTGGACGACGTTCGCGACCGCGAGCATCCTCGCTGCTGCTCTCACCGGTCTCGCCCTGTCGTCAGACCTCTGGGCTCTCGGTCTGGGCGCCGTGATCGTGCTCATCGCCGCGCTTCGGACCCGCGCCTTCCCGCTCTCCGCCCAGGTCTGGGCGCTCTGGGTGGCGGTCCTTCTCCCGGTGCTCGCCGGCGTCGTCCTCCACCTGTCGGCCCGGCCGGGCCTGGCGTCCGCGGCACTCACGGCTGTCGCAATCATCGTCGCGCTTCTCGTGATCGCGCAGCCGGCGAGGCACCAGCGGGCATCGCTCCGGCGTCTCGGAAACGTCCTGGAGAGCATCGCGGTGATCGCCCTCATCCCGCTGCTGCTGGGCTCGTTCGGCGTGTATGCGCAGCTCCTGGGGTCGTTCTGAGATGGGCCGCCTGACGGGAACCCTCCGGGCGACGCCGAGCGCCGTCTTCGGCTCGACGGCGGCCAGGCTTGCCGAGATGGAACGTGCGGACCACGCCATTCGCATCCTGCTCGCCCTCAGCCACCGGATCGCCTTCGTCCAGCTCGCCGGTGGCTCGGGTACCTCAGCAGTCGCCGCGTACATCGCCGGCCTGCTTGCGCATCGTCGCACGGGGCCGATTCTCGGGGTCAACGCGTCGGGCGGCGACCGGACCCTGCTCTGGTACGCCGGAGTCCGTGGCGACGCATCGGAGACGACGGACGACTCCTCCGCCGAAGACGACGGACGGAGGCTCCGGCCTGCCCACTTCGCCGATGCCTCGGCCGGTCTCCTCCGCGCGGCGAGCGGGCTGTACCTGTTCGACGTTCGGCGCAGCACCATCGGCATCGCGGCGACCGAGACCGATTGGGCGACCCCGGTCGCCCCGATCACCCGTTTCTACGACGTCGTCTGCACCGACTGGGGAGTGCGCCGGCCCGAACTCGACCTCGGTGGCGTTGCCGCGGGAAGCCACGCGGTCTGCCTCGTCGCCCGCGCCGACCGGTCGTCACTCGAGGAGGCCGTCGCCGCGGCAACAGCGCTGACGGCACTGCCGAGTGCCCCGCACGTCGTGGTCGCAGCCGTCGACATCGGCAATACTGCGGGGCGGGCGCCACAGGTGGTGCGCTGGGACGCGGGCACCCGGATCCTGAGGATCCCTTACGACGCCGCCCGCTCTGCCGCCGAGCCCGTGGCGAGTTCGTCGCTCTCGACCCGCTCGCGTCTGGCGCACACGATGCTCGCCGCCGAGCTGATGACGCAGGCGGATCGCACCGGCACACTTCGTAGCACCGCGGAGAGGGCCCGCGCATGACGCGCCGACTGGTCCACCGCCCGACCCGTGTCAGCCGGCCGCTCCGCCCCGAAGACGAGGAGCAGCTCGCCCCGCCGCCCGCCCTCACCGACGGGCCGGTCGGCGGCATCCCGATCCAGACTCTTCTGCCGGTTGTGGGGTCGTTCTCGTCGATCATCATGATCGTGGTGCTCCGCAACGCCAACCCCGTGTTCATGGTCGTCGGCGCGCTGGTGCTCGTCGTGGCGCTCGTGGGCGGCCTCGGCATGACCCTGTCGTCACGCGGGAACGCCGCCCGCACGCGGCGCACGCAGCGCGAGCGCTACCTGGATTTCCTCGAACGGACCCGCACGACTCTGAGACAGCGGGCCCGCGAGACCCGCGCCAAGGCGACCACCCTCAATCCGCCGCCGCTCGCGCTCACCGAACTCGTCCGGGATCCTGCGCGGCTCTGGGAGCGGCGGCGGGGAGACTCCGACTTCCTCGATGTGCGAGTGGGGCTCGGCGACGTCCACTGGTTCGAGGTCAAGCTGCCGGGCGACGAGAACCCGGTGCAACCCTTCGATCCGATCATGCTCGACGAGGCGAAGACGGTCGTTGAGCACTACTCGACCATCGCGGGCATGCCTGTCACCGTCGACCTCGACCGGGCCGGGCACGTGGCGATTATCGGCGATCGGAGTGACGTTGTGGCGACCGCCCGAGCTCTCATCGCCCAGCTCGCGGCGCTCCACTCCCCGGACGACGTCCACCTGGCGGCCGCCTACCCTGCGGAGGCCGCCGCAGAATGGTCCGGCTTCGACCTGCTCCCGCACGTCATCGACGATGGTCTTCTCGACGGCCCCGTGCCCGCGCGCCGCATCGCCCCCGACACGACGGGCCTCCTCCGCGTCATCGGCGGCGAACTCGCCGATCGCGCCCAGTTCGCGGCGACGACCAAACGGAGCGTCGGATCCAGCGACCAGGCCGAGAACTCGCGCCTCGTCGTGTTCGTCGATGACTTCGGGCACGTGGCCAGCGCGCTCCCGGTTCCTGACGCGGACCTCGACCTCGCCGACCTCCAGGTCACCGCCGTGCACCTCCTCAGCGACCGCCTGCACGAACCCTCCAACGTCACGGTCCGCGTCACGGTCGAAGGCGGCAACGCGGTCATCACGGATGCGCGGGTCGAGAAGAAGGGCGAGGTCGTCGAAGAGGCAGTGCGCCTGGATCCCGTGCCCACGACGCTCTTCGAGACTCTCGCCCGGGCGCTGGCGCCGCTGCGGCTCAGCCTGACCGCACAGGACGAAGCCGAGTCGGTCGAGGGCATCAGCGTCACCGACCTGCTCGGGATCCCGGACGTCACCGCGGTGTCTCCCGACACGGCGTGGGCCCCGAGATCTCCGCGGGACTTCCTGCGCGTGCCGATCGGGCTCGACGACTTCGGCTCCCCCGTGCTGCTGGACCTCAAGGAGTCGGCGCAGCTCGGCATGGGGCCGCACGGAATCTGCATCGGCGCCACCGGATCCGGCAAGAGCGAGATGCTCAGAACCCTCGTCCTCGGTCTCGGGCTTTCGCACTCGCCCGAAGATCTCAGCATGGTGCTCGTCGACTACAAGGGCGGGGCCGCGTTCGCCGCGTTCGCGGGACTCCCCCACGTCGCCGGCATCATCGACAACCTGGCGGACGACGCGGGTCTCACCGAACGTGCTCGGGCCTCCATCGCCGGCGAAGTGGTGCGCCGACAGAAGGTGCTGCGCGACGCCGACTCCTCACCCTCGATCACGCACTACCGTGAGCTGTGCCAGAGCCGACCCGAGCTGCCGCCGCTGCCGCACCTGCTGCTCGTGATCGACGAGTTCGGTGAGCTCTTGACTGCCGAGCCCGAGTTCATCGAGCTGCTCATGACGATCGGCCGCATCGGCCGCTCAATCGGCGTGCACCTGCTGCTCTCGAGCCAACGGATCGAGGCCGGCAAGCTCCGCGGACTCGACACCTACCTGTCGTACCGAATCGGCCTCCGCACCTTCTCCGAGGCCGAGTCGTCGACCATCCTCGACCGGCCGGATGCGTTCCACCTGCCGGCGATCCCGGGCTACGGCTACATCAAGGTCGACACGTCGATCTACAAGCGGTTCCGCGCCGGCTACGTGTCGGGCCCCGTCGAATCGTCGGCGTTCGCCCCAACCGCCGGCACGCTTGACCGCCCACAGCCGCTGGTGCTGCCGGTGTTCAACAGCCTGGGCGGCAGCGAGACCGACGACGGGGTCGAGGAGGAGCTCGAACGCCCGGCCGTCGGGCGCGCGCTCGTCGACGAGGCCGTCGACCGCCTCCGGGTGGCCTCTCGCACCGTCGGGCCGGTCTGGCTTCCGCCGCTGCCGGAACGCCTGGCGCTGTCGCGAGTGGTGTCGTCGCTGCGCGAAGGCGACGATGCGCTCGGGATCCCGATGGGTCTGGTCGACGACCCCACCCAGCAGTCGCAGGGTCCGTGGCTCGTCGATCTCACGCGGTCCGGCGGGCACGCCGCGATCATCGGGGCGCCACAGTCCGGTCGCTCGACCTTCCTCCGGACCCTGGCCGCGGCGACCGCGCTCACCACGACGCCGCGACAGGTCTCTGTCTACGGGCTCGACCTGTCCGGGGGCGGACTGTCGCGGATCGAGGAGTTCCCCCACGTCGGTGGGGTGGCGACCAGAGCCGACCCGGCCAGGATCCTGCGCCTCCTCGAAGAGCTCCAGCTCATGCTCGCCTCGCGCGAGCGCCTGTTCCGCGAATACGGCATCGACTCGCTGACGATGCTCCGGTCGCGTCACGCGGCCGGGGAGCTGCCCTCTCTGCCCTCGGCAGACGTGGTGCTGCTCGTCGACGGTTACGGTGCCGTGCGCGACGAGTTCGAACGCTTCGATGCACCACTCGCCGAGCTGCTCCAGCGCGGGTCGAGCTTCGGGATCCACGTGGTGCTGTCGCTGACACGCTGGAACGAGGTGCGGATGAACCTCCAGCCCCTGATCGGCACCCGGCTCGAACTGCGCCTCAACGACCCGTCGGACTCCGTGATCGACCGCAAGCTCGCCCAGACGATCCGGGCGGAACAGAAGGGCCGCGTCGTGACCGAGCAGCGACTCTTCGCCCAAATCGCGCTGCCGATCATGGACGACGTCGACGACGACGGGGTCGCCGCGGCCCTGTCGCAGTTGGCCGGCCGCGCCGCCGAGAGCTGGAACGGTCCAGGGGCGGCACCCATCCGACTCCTGCCCGCCGACTACGCCCCCGACGAACTGCCCGACGTCTTCGACGAGCCCGATCGGATCCCGCTGGGTCTCCGCCAGGACACCATGCAACCGGCACTGCTCGACCTCACGCACACAGACCAGCACCTCACGGTATTCGGCGACGGCGGATCGGGGAAGACGACCCTGCTCCGCGGAATCGTCGAGGGCCTCGTCGACCGCTACACACCGGCGGAGCTCGTCATCGCGGTCATGGACGCCCGCGGCACACTCTCCGACGTCGTGCCGGACGACTATCTGGGTGGCTACGCGTCGTCGGCGATCGAGGCCCGCCAGCTGTCGGCCGCCATCGCCGAAGAGTTAGGCAAACGCCAGGCGTCGTCCGACCGCTCCGTCGGACCGCGCATCGTGGTCGTCGCGGACGACTTCGACATCCTGGCCTCCGGAGGCACGGAGCCGCTGCGACCGCTGCTGCCGTACCTGCCCTCAGCGCGCGACCTCCGCCTGCACGTGCTGCTGGCCCGACCGGTGGCCGGTCTGCAGCGGGCGATGTACGACGCCGCCCTCCAGGCCATCCGCGACACCGGCGGGTCGACGTTCCTGATGTCCGGCGAGCGCAGCGAGGGCCAGATCCTGCCGCAGGTCTACGCGGAGCAGATGATTTCAGGTCGAGGCCGCCTGATCCGCCGCGGCGAACGGCCGTTCGTCGTGCAGGTGGCGCACTTCGCGGAGGTGCTCGCGTGAGCGACTACCCCTCCCGACGCGAGATCCGAGGCGTGCGAGTCGTGCTCGCCGGAA
>JAODMX010000226.1 GCA_025464735.1 Frondihabitans sp.
CACGCTCGAATCATTACCTCCCGAATGGGTGTCGTCAAGAGGTTAACGCAAACCGTGATCGAATCGCGAAGGGCCCGAAACGACGGGATCCTTGTCGTTGCGGGCCCTTCGGCTACTTCTTGAGTCAATCTCGCGAATAGTTCCGCTCAGGCTTCGGCGCCGACCCAGTCGCCCGTGGCCAGGTAGAGGACCTTCTTCGAGATGGAGACGGCGTGATCGGCGAAACGCTCGTGGTAACGGCTCGCGAGGGTGGCGTCGACGGTGTCAGCCGGAGCGCCCTTCCAGGTCTCACCGAGAACCTTGTCGAAGACGCTGAGGTGGAGCTCGTCGATCCGGTCGTCGTCGTTGCGGATCTCCTCGGCGATGCTGACGTCCTCCGTGGTGAGCAGGTGGGTCAGCTTGCGGGCAATCGCAACGTCAAGCTCGCCCAGCTCGGTGAACGTCGGACGCAGCGACTTGGGCACGACTTTCTCGGGGAATCGGTACCTGGCCAACTGCGCGATGTGCTCGGCCATGTCGCCCATGCGCTCAAGAGACGCGCTGATGCGAAGCGCGCTGACGACGATTCGCAGGTCGCGAGCCACCGGCTGCTGACGCGCCAGGATGTCGATGGCAAGCTCGTCGAGGCTGACGGCGAGACTGTCGATCTTGTCGTCGTCGGCGATCACCTGCTCGGCGAGACTGACATTCGACTCGTGGAACGCCTTCGTGGCGTTCTCGATCGAGATGGCCACGAGCGACGAGATCTCGACGAGCCGCTCCTGGACTTCCTGGAGCTCCTGCTGGAATACCTCGCGCATTGGTGTTGTCGACCCTCTCGTTGTGGAACGCGGCTGCGTCTGTCTGCAGACCACTGTCTGCGCCGGAAGCGTGTCCGCGCAGTCCCGCTGAGCCTCCCTCGTGAAGGTTAACTCCCGGTGTTGCCCAGGCGAACTCTGTCCAACGTACATGGGCGTCAGGAGTGATGGAACCGACGCTCCACCTGCCGTTCACTAACCTGAACGCATGTACTCCCCGTCGCTGGTGCCGATCTCCCTGGCATTCGGCTTCGTGATCGGCGCCGCAGTCGTTCTGCTGGTCGTCCTCGCGATCGACCGCGGACGCCGCGCTCGGTCGCTCAGCGACGTCAGTCTTCCCGATGGCGTGGGCGCCATGCTCGACACGATCGACTCCGTCGGGTTCGTCGTCGATCCCTCCAACAACGTCCAGCGGGCGTCGGCCCTGGCCTATGCGACGGGCATCGTCGTGGGGCAACAGGTCGCTCATCCCGAGGTCGTGGCTCTCATCGAGCGGTCGCGTGTCCAAGACGAACCGGTGGCCAGAGAGCTGCTCCTGTCGCGCAGCCAGCGCCAGGAGACGAACCTGAGGATGCTCGTGCGGGCCGCGCACCTCGGATCCCGCTACACGCTGGTCCTGGCCGAGGACCGCACCGAGACGCACCGCCTCGAGGAGGTCCGCCGAGACTTCGTCGCCAACATCAGCCACGAGCTGAAGACTCCGATCGGCGCGGTGGGTCTTCTCGCCGAAGCGCTCGAATCGGCGTCCGAGGATCCAGAGCAGGTGCGCTACTTCGCCGCCAGCCTCAGTCGTGAGTCGTTGAGGCTCGGCCGCCTCACGCAGGACATCATCGAGCTGTCCCGCCTCCAGTCGGCCGACCCGCTCACCGAGCCGGAGCTTGTCGACGTGCGGGCCGTCATCCGGACGGCAGTCGAGCGCAATCGCGTCGAGGCGGAAGCGCGCGGCATCGGAATCGTCACCCGGGGCGGCAAGCACGTCTCGGTCGTCGGCGACGCCGACATGCTCGCTGTCGCGGTCCACAACCTCGTGGCCAACGCGGTGCACTACTCGCCCGACGGATCCCGCATCGGCATCGGCGCCACCGTGACCGACGGCGGCATCGTCGAGATCGCGGTCACCGACCAGGGCGACGGCATCGCCGAGGCCGACCGCGACCGAATCTTCGAACGCTTCTATCGCGTCGATCCGGCGCGATCTCGTCGCACCGGAGGAACCGGCCTGGGGCTGGCGATCGTCAAGCACGTGGTGCAGAATCACGGCGGCGATATCCGAGTGTGGTCGCAGCTCGGCTCCGGATCCACTTTCACCATCCGACTTCCCGACGCGTCCACCGCGTCGGTCCCCGTCCGAGGAGAGAACCAATGACCCACATCCTGATCGTCGAAGACGAAGAGTCACTCAGCGAGCCTCTTGCCTTCATTCTCGAGCGCGAGGGGTACCAGGTCTCCGTGGCCGACGACGGCCCCAAGGCGCTCACCACCTTCGACCGCGACGGCGCCGACCTCGTGCTGCTCGACCTCATGCTGCCGGGGCTGCCCGGCACCGAGGTGTGCCGGGAGCTCCGCAACCGGTCGCAGGTGCCCATCGTCATGCTGACGGCGAAAGACAGCGAAGTGGACATCGTGGTCGGGCTGGAGCTGGGAGCCGACGACTACGTGACGAAGCCGTACTCGACCCGGGAACTCCTCGCACGGATCCGGGCCGTCCTTCGTCGCCGCGTCGACCTGGAGGAGCTGAACGACGCCATCCTCACCGCCGGCGAGATCTCGATGGACGTCGAGGGTCACGTCGTGACCGTCCGCGGCCGCGACATTGCGATGCCGCTGAAGGAGTTCGAGCTGCTTGAGCTTCTGATGCGCAATGCCGGACGCGTGCTCACGCGCGGTCAGCTCATCGACCGCGTCTGGGGTTCGGACTACTTCGGCGACACCAAGACCCTCGACGTGCACATCAAGCGAATCCGCTCGAAGATCGAGGCGGTGCCGTCGGAGCCAGTCGCGCTAGTGACCGTGCGCGGCTTGGGTTATCGCATCGAGGCCTGAGCGGCGCTCCTAGGCCTTCGGCCGGTCGCCCCGCGCCATGCGCCGGCGCAGGACGAACTGTCGCACGACGAAGTCCGCGAGAGTGATCGCGGTCACTGCGAGGAGAGCAGGGCCCGCCTGCACGCGCAGGGGGAGCGCGATCAGGGTGAGGCCCAGCGCTGCTCCGACCAGGAGCCCATCTCGGGCGGCGAGGGCTCGTGCCGTCGCGAGAATGACGGGCTCGTCTCGGATGTCTCCCTTCTCTGTTCGGAGCGAGGCGATGCTCTGCTTGAGAATGGAGACGCCCAGGCCGGAGTACATGATCGCGAGCCCCAGGAGGCAGTAACCGATCCAGGTGTCGACTGGTCCATCAGTGCGCGATTCGAAGGCGACGGCGGCAGCTACGGCAGCCCCTGCAGACACGAGGTGCCAGAACAGTCGGCGCTTGGCCCAGGTCGCGATCCGGGCTCGTTGATCTTCGGCGATCGGAGCGCGAGTCACCTGCATGTGGACCAGCTCGGGTTGACATGCACGATCAGCTGCTTCTTGCCCGCGCATTTCCCGTACTTCGAGACGAACACCATCCCGAACGAGATGATCGCGCCAACAACGGCGCAGGCGATCTGGCCGACGACAGGGACGGCGCAGATTGCGGCTCCCAGTGCGACTCCGAATCCGGCCATGAGGAGGTCCTGGTCAGTCTGATTGAACGAAATGAAGAACTGGCCGTTCTTCTCCTTTCCGCCGCCGAGTCGAGAGGTCGACGGATCCGGAGTGAAGGACAGCTCGACACCGGTCTCGCCGAGGGGGTAGGTGACACTGCCATCGGCGCTTGTTGTGCGGGGTGCCTTCTCGTGCTCCAGCGTAGCCACCGTGTGGGCAAGCTCCTCCTGGCTGATTGCGGGGGACTTCGGCGGTGCCGAGATAGTGCCAGAGAGGTCTGTGGCGCGAGCCATGGGGGCATGGGCGATTGACATGCCGACGATAACGACCGTGAGGCTCACGATGAGTCAGAGGTTGCGTGCGAATCGGTTTGGAGAAATGCTGCCGTTGAATTTCATGACTGAAAGTTAGCATTAATACATTGGCTGTGCCATCGCAGCGCAATGTTTCTGGTGGCACCGTGGAGGAGCCACCGAGCGTAGGACTCTAAATCCTCGCCGGGGGAGGTGTCGTACTCTCAGAGCCAGCGAGATCGTCCCACCGAAATCGGTGGTGGCAGCGCCGCTGCGGAGACTTAGGGAGCGGTGGTGACCGGAGCGCCGGTAGCGCGCGGGTTCGGGTGCACGGTGGGCGTCGGCGACGGGAGGAGTGTCGCGTACTGCTTGAACGAGCCGTCGAGCACCGGGATGCTGAAGTTCTTGCCGGTCTGAGAGCCGTACTGGACGAAGACCTTCATGAGCGCGCCGGGCTGAACGCCGATGCCGTTGAGGAGGATCTGCGGCTCGCCGCCCTGCGTGCCGCGGCTCACACGGCCCGACGCCGGGACCTCGACCGAGGTGGTCGTCGTGGTGCCGAACGAGTCGTACTGGAACGTGACGTCTTGGTCGGTCTTGCTCGTGTTGAGGAGGGTGACGCTGAGGCTCGCGGCGTCACCGTCGTCGGTGAAGACGATGGCGTTGCGGAGCTCGATGCTGCCGACGTCTGTGCTCACGCCGGGCTCGCTGCTGCCGATCGACGTAGTCGCCTGAGGGGTGATGAAGTTGCAGCCCGCTGTGAGGACCATCACGGCTCCGGCCAGAACGACGGTTGCCGTGGTACGTGCTCTCACAGGTTCCTCCAGGGGGTTCAATATGCACCTCAAGACTAGCCTAGGGTGACGACGCCGAGTGCGCGCTGCCCTCTCGCCGCCCGGCATCGCGATGGTGTCGCGTGGTATTCTGGTGGCCCCAGAACGGAGTTCCAGAATGCACTTCGAGGTTGGTGAGACTGTGGTCTACCCGCACCACGGGGCGGCAGAGATCACAGCCGTGAAGACGCGTGTCATCAAGGGCACTGAGAAGCTCTACCTCACCCTCAAGGTGACGCAGGGCGACCTCGTCATCGAGGTGCCGGCCGAGAACGTCGACCTCGTCGGCGTCCGCGACGTAATCGGGCACGAGGGCGTCGAGCGGGTCTTCGACGTTCTGCGCACGCCGTTCACCGAAGAGCCCACCAACTGGTCCAGGCGGTACAAGGCCAACCTCGAGAAACTCGCGTCGGGTGACGTCATCAAGGTGTCCGAAGTGGTTCGCGACCTCTGGCGTCGCGATCAAGACAAGGGGCTCTCGGCGGGCGAGAAACGGATGCTTCTGAAGGCGCGCCAGATCCTCGTGTCCGAGTTGGCACTCGCCGAGCACACCGACGAACAACAGGCCGAGATCGTGCTCGACGAGGTTCTGGCATCGTAGGCAGAGCCGACGTACCGCGCGCGACCGTGTCGGGTGCAGGCGTCACGCGAGCGGTCGTCATCGTCGCAGCCGGCAGCGGCACTCGACTCGCCCAGGGGCTGCCCAAGGCCTTCGTCGAGGTCGACGGCCGCACGATCCTCGAGCGTTCGCTCGATCCCGTCCTCGCCTCGCCCACCCCGTACCAGATCGTCGTCGTCGTGCCAGAAACCCTCGTCGAGTCGTCGCGCGAGCTCCTGACCAAGACCGTGGGCCGCGCAGCGGGCCACCTGTCCGTCGTCGCGGGTGGCGCCACCCGGCAGAGTTCGGTCGCTCGCGGGATCGCGGTCCTCGACGGTGCTGTCGCGACGGTGCTGGTGCACGACACCGCCCGCTGCTTCACGCCCCTCAGCCAGTTCGAGCTGGTCGCCGCGAACGTTGAGGCACTCGGTCACGGCGTGATTCCTGGCCTTCCGGTCAGCGACACCATCAAGCGGGTCGACGGCGACGGGGGAGCACAGCAGACGGTCGACCGGTCCGAACTCGTGGCAGTCCAGACTCCGCAGGGTTTCCCGCGCGAGGCGCTGGCTGCTGCCTATTCGGACGCTGCCGAAGAGTACACCGATGACGCCGCGCTCTTCGCCGCCGCCGGTGGTCGGGTCACCGTTGTCACGGGCCAGGCCGATGCCTTCAAGATCACGACCCCGTGGGATCTCCAGCGGGCCGAAGCGATAGCGCGGGAGCGCGAGACGACCCCGCGTGCAGAGGTGGCGAGTGTCGGCATCGGCATCGACGTGCACGCCTTCGACCCGTCGGAGCCTCTGAGACTCGGCACCCTCGACTGGCCGAGTGAACCCGGGCTCGCCGGTCACAGCGACGGCGACGCGGTCGCCCACGCGGTCGTCGACGCTCTGCTCTCCGCCGCGGGCGAAGGCGACATCGGCTCCCGCTTCGGCACGTCCGATCCGCGCTATGCAGGCGCGGCCGGCGATGTCTTCCTCACCGAGACGCGCCGGATCCTCGACGAAGCCGGGGTGCGCATCGGCAACGTCGCGATCCAGGTGGTCGGCAATCGCCCGCGCCTCGCCAAGCGGCGGGTCGAAATGGAAGACGCGCTCCGGATCCTGATCGGCTCGCCCGTGTCCGTCTCGGCGACAACCACCGACGGCCTCGGTTTCACCGGCCGCGGTGAGGGACTGACTGTCATCGCCACCGCTCTCGTCCACCGCTCCGTTTCATGAGGCCGGCTCCGCAGTCGAGGGTGTCCCTTCGCTGCTCGGCACTGGGTTAACACCCTCGGGAGGGGTCATCGGTGTGGATCGAGGGCCGCTGCGATATCGACGCCGTCCCGCGTCCAGGGAGTGAGTGCGGAGAATTGAGCGAGCGCGACCATGGCGAAGACGACGCACAAGGGAAGCTGCTCGCGGCTAGCGACGGCGCAGGCAGACGCGATTGTCCCTGCGCTGAGGGGGCCGGCCAGAGATACGACGAGGAGATCCGTCCCCTTCAGCTCGGGTCTTCGAATGAAGATCTTCCTCCCCGATGAGATGAGAGCACCTGCGGAGGGTGAGCGCAGTCTCCGCTTCACTTCGAACCAGTGGGCCGTCTCGTGGATGGCTATGAACACCAGCACGACGAAAGGAGCACAAGCCGCCACTAGCGCGAGATGGAAACTACCGGCCCCGACGACGGACACGAGAGCCGTTCCTGCCGCGCTCGCCACTAGCAGCGTCCGCAGCTGCCACCGAGCGAGGAAAAGGATGCTCAGGCCGAGCAGGAGCGCGGGGTTCAGCGAGTCGATCTTCAGTCGCCGCTCCGCGCTCACGCCGCGCTAGCCTTCCGAGTCAACACGACGGCCGAGGCTCCGATGAACAGCACACCCGTGACAGCAGCTCCCGGTGTCGCTACGGCGGCGGCCACCTTGTTGAGGACGGCGAGTACCGAGGCGTCGAGCGCAATAGCCAACCCCGCCGTCGTTTGGTCGCGAGCGTCAGGGCGCCGAAGACAACAATCGCTCCGCCCGCGAAGTAGCCCGGCGTGGCGGGCAGAAACTCGACCGAGGCGAGTTCGGATCCCTCGCCTACGTTGGTCTGCGTCATGCCTGGGATCGAGATCGACGACGTCGTGGCTAGGGACAGCAGCACCGTGACGATCAGGCCGAGAAGGCAAAGGGCTGCGGATGCAACCAGCGCCGTGAGGGCGTGAACGAGGAGAAGAAGAACTTGTCTCACAAGGAGTCCGATCTCTGGAGCAGGGCTATGCCGGCCAGTCGCTAGCGATGCGCAGGGCGGTATTTTCGCGCTTGTCTTCGAGCTGAGAGACGCGAAGAAAAACGGTGGCCAAATTCGCGCGGTCGAACTCGAGCCGAAGCTCGTCGGGGCGACCCGAGGCGACGACGCAGCCGCGGTCGAGAATGGTCACGTGAGAGCACTCGTCGTCGGCGAACGAGAGATCGTGGGTGGCCAGTAGGACGGCTCCGCCGCGAGCCCTATGGGTCTGAAGGATGGCCAGGAGCGTCTCGGTGGCCTCCGCGTCCAGGCCGCGGAACGGCTCGTCGAGGATGAGGAGTCTCGGACAGGCCGCCACGGCAGCCACGATCTGCAACTTCTTCTTCGTGCCGTGCGAGCATTCGCCCACGAACTTTCCCAAGTGGCGTTCGAGGTCGAAGACTTCTACGAGTGTTCGCTGCCAGGACCGATTAGTCGATCGACTGAGACGCGCCGTGAAGTCCAGGAATTCGTTGCCAGAGAGGCTAGTCGGCATCGGTAGCTCGTCGGGGACGTACGACATCTGCGCTTTGGCCGCAGAGTCAGAGAAACGATGACCCGCAATCTCGACAAGACCTGAATCGAGCGAGATGACTCCCGCAATGCCGTTGATCACCGTCGATTTGCCCGAACCGTTGGGCCCAAGGAGCCCATGGAGCTCTCCGGTTTCGATGCTGAAGGAAACGCCGTGCACGGATGCTTCCGAACCGTAGTTCTTGCAGTTGATGTTCACGACGCCACCAAAGCCGCGGTAGCCCCGGGCGATGCACTCTGAGCTGTAAGGAATGCGATGAACCGGAGCCCGAGCACTATGGCCGCCGCAATCGCAACGATGATCACTGGATTCTCGCTGGAGTGATATCTCTCCACAAGCGATTCGAATGCCAATTCGACGGCCTGTTGGCCGCGCAAAGAGGCCCTGACTGCCGCGGCTTGGGTGGAACTCGTCCGCAAGTGTTTCTCCCTAACTCGTCACAGCACCTTTGCCATGATGTCTCGAATAAAAACTACACATTAATATTCAGATCTCGCAAACCGAACGTCGATCACGAGCGCCCCACGCCCGCGACTCAGGAACCAGCGAGGGGTTGCTGCGCCTGGTCGGGCCGGGTCGGCCGAGCCTATGGAGTGCTCAACGCCAGATCGACATCGACTGCAACCGCCGACAGCCCGGGCACGCGTAACTCAGGGCGGCCCGCCGATTAGGCTTACGCAGTGACCATTCGCCTCTACGACTCCCGCGCGCAGGCCCTCGTCGACTTCGTTCCGCTCGTTCCGGGCAAGGTGGGGCTGTACGTCTGCGGGCCGACCGTGCAGTCGTCCCCGCATATCGGTCACCTTCGTTCGGCGCTCGTGTACGACCTCTGGCGGCGTTGGTTCGAGTACCGCGGTCTCGACGTCACGCTGGTGCGCAATGTCACCGACATCGACGACAAGGTCCTTGACCTGGCATCGCAGACCAGTGAGGAGTGGTGGGCCCGCGCCTACCGGTTCGAGCTGGAGTTCACGGCCGGGTATCGCGCGCTCGGTATTTTGGCGCCGACCTATGAGCCACGTGCCACCGCCAGCGTGACCGAGATGCAGACCATCGTGGCCCGGCTCGTCGAGGGCGGCCACGCCTACCCGGCGCCCGACGGCTCGGGCGACGTCTACTTCGACACCCTGAGCTGGCCGGAGTACGGCGCCCTCACGCACCAGAAGCTCGACGACATGGCCAGTGCGACCG
>JAODMX010000238.1 GCA_025464735.1 Frondihabitans sp.
TGCGGGCATCCCTGAGGCGAGTCAGAACTTCGAAGCCGTCGATGTCCGGGAGCATGATGTCCAAGACGATCACATCCGGTGAGAACTCTTGAACGGCGAAAGCGACATCGCGGCCCCGATGAACCACGCGAACCGACCAGCCGGCTTCGGTCAGGGAAAGACCGATCGCTTCCGCGAGCGACTTTTCGTCGTCGACGACGAGCACGCGCGGAGGCGTGCCGTCTTGCCTGCTCAACTGAACCGGATTCATCGATCTGAGGGTAGTGGAACGACATTAAGTTGTCTGTGATAGGTGGTGCCAACAGGTAGAAGTCGATTGGGTCTTCTATCTCGAGGACGAATCCGTGGCGCTCATACAAGCGCCGAGCCGCGCTGCCCTGGAGCACATTCAGGCGGAACGGCCTCGTGCCGTCGCCCTCCGTCATGATCTGGGCCAGCACCTGGCTGCCAAGACCTCGGCCCTGATGGGACGGTCCGAGATAGAAGTGTTCGAGCCACAGCGCATCGGCCTCCGGCCGGAGTGCCACGAGCCCGATGTCGTCGGTGTCGACCTGGATCACGCGGGTGTGTGCGGGAACAAACGCGTCAAGAAAGCGTTGGCGGACACGGCCCTCGTCGTAACGACCGAGTCGTTCGAGGTCGGGTCGCATGACTTCGGCTCGCAGCTCCGCCATCCAGTGCGCGTCGGAGGGATCACTGGCCCGGAACGCCCATTCAGCTGACACAGCAGCCATCCAACCGGACGCATCCTTTGCACGCAAAACACCACCCCCTTTCTGCTACAAATGGACCCGTAACAACGACACGACCTGCCGCTGGGGTGGGTGGACGGCCCGTCAGTGACGGGTGTGCAGCGCACCGCAGAGAAGGCAGCCGTCATGAAACAAATGCATCTTGGACTCTTCGATGTCGCCGGCCCGCAGGTCGGCGGAACCCTGAGCTGGACGCACCCGCGGTCGAACAGCTCGGCGTTCACCGATCTCGAACACTGGGTGGTTCTCGCCCGGGTGCTCGACGAGGCCGGATTCGACTTCCTCTTCCTGGCCGACAACTACGGATTCCCGTCGATCGGCGGTGAGCTGGCCGACATGGCCGCTCGCGGCGGTATCAACTTTCCGATCATCGACCCCGCCGTGATCATCTCGGCGTTGGCCCGTGAGACCACGCGGCTCGGATTCGTTGTCACCTCGTCGACGGGGCTCGACCACCCGGTGCAGACAGCGCGTCGGTTCGCGACCCTCGACCACCTCACGAACGGCCGCATCGGCTGGAACATCGTGACGGGCGGGGCGCAGGACACCGTCGCAGGGCTGTTCGGGCACAAGAAGATGACGGCCCACGACGACCGCTACGAGATGGCCGACGACTACATCGACCTCGCGCTCAAGCTGTGGGAGAGCGGTTGGGAGGACGACGCGCTGGTGCTGGATCGAGTGAACTCGGTGTACGCCGATCACTCCAAGATCCACCGGATCGAGCACGAGGGCGCGCATTTCTCATCGAGCGGGTATTTCACCGTTCCACCGTCGCCGCAGCGGACTCCGGTGCTGTTCCAGGCGGGCACGTCGGATCGTGGCCGTGCGTTCGCCGCGCGGAACGCCGAGGCCGTCTTCGTCCAGGCGACCACGCTGGAGCGCACCGCCGATGCCGTCGCCGACATTCGGGCCAAGGCCGCAGCACTCGGGCGGGATCCTCACTCGATCGTGACCATGGTGGGCGTGACGATCACCGTCGCTGAGACCCATGACGCCGCGGTCGCGCAACGGGCGGAGTTCGACGCGTTGCAGACCGACGAGGTCGTCGCCGCGCTGTACGCGCACAACACGGGCATCGACCTGCTGTCGCTCGATCCCGACGGCACGCTCGCGCAGGTCATCGGCAAGGGTGCGGCCGGGCAGACCGGGCAGACGAATATCGACCGGTTCATGGGCGGCAACGGGAAGCCGGCGCTCACGGTCCGTGAGGTTCTCAACGAGTTGCGGGGGCGCGGAACACGCGGCTTCGCGGTGACGGGATCTCCTGTCGAGGTGGCGGACCAGCTCGAGGAGATCATGGCGGTCACCGACCTGGACGGCTTCTTGCTCGAGCCGATCTTCGAGCCGACGGACGTCGAAGACTTCGCTCGCCTGGTCGTGCCGATCCTGCGCGAGCGAGGGCGGATGCCAGCGTCCCCTTTGACCGGAACGTTACGGGAGCAGATCCTCGGCACGCCGACTCCCTACCTCGCCGACGAGCACCCGGGTGCGGCCCTGCGGCGAGAGCGCGAGTCGCTGCGCGAGGCCTGAGCGGCCGCTGCGCCGCTGCCGTGTCGCCGCCGTGCCGCTGCTGCGTGAATCTAGAGCCGAGGATCCACATGGATCTTTGGCCCCGGAAGGCCAACAGCCGCATGGTCACCCGCAAGCACGGCGCCGACCTCGTCGAGCCTGAGGGTCGCTGCCACGAGCGGTCGCGGGTCGACTTCGCCGGATGCGTAGGCGTCGATCGTCCCGGCGAGCCCGCCGGAGGCGCTCAGGATCCCGACGGCCGTGACATCCTTCAGCACCAGGTTGCGCGTATCGACAAGGCTCGGTGAGCCGGCAAGGCCGACGAAGACCACGTTGCGTCCCGGCTCCACCAGCTCCACAGCCCGGGCCGGAAGGGATGCGGCGTTGGAGGCATCGATCACGGCGTCGAACGGAAGCGGAGGCAGATCGTCCGTCGTCCAGACGCCGTCGAACCCCAGCGAACGCGCGAAATCCACGGATCCGGGGGAGCGGCCCATCAGGTGAACCTCGGCACCGCGTGCGCGCGCGAAGAGACCGCAGAGCAGTCCGATCGTTCCGGGGCCGAGAATGAGCGCCCGATCGCCCGTCGAGAGGTCAGCTCCGCGGACGGCGCGGAGAGCGTTGCCGCCGGGCTCGACGAGAGCGCCCATTGTCTGGTCAACGGAGTCGGGGAGGGCCTGCAGAGCGGCGACCGGCACGAGGAGCTGTTCGGCGAGAGCGCCGGGCCAGCCGCCTCGGATCCCGATCTCGAACCGGTCTTCACACACGTGCTGTCGCCCGGTCAGACAGCGGCGACAGCGGCCGCAGCCAAGCATGGTGTCGCCGGTGGTCCGCGTTCCGATGAGAGCTTCGTCGACGCCTTCGCCGGTGGCCGCGATCGTGCCGCACCACTCGTGCCCGAGGCGGAGCGGATACGCGGCGTGGCCCTGCTCGAGGTAGGCCATGTGCCCGGTGAAGAACTCGTTGTCGGTGCCGCAGACGCCGACGCGTTCGACGTCGACGACGACCTGGCCCGGGCCGGCGATCGGGGGCTCGACGTCTTGCACTTCGAACCGCTTCGGCCCGGTGAGAACGAATGCGCGCACCGCTTGAGTATGACCATCGTGGACTAAGTTCTCCAGTATCCGACTTGCCGATCCGTCCGATGGACATGGCGAAGAACTGGAATCGTGCATGACCGAGCGACGCAGCTCCCAGTGGTACGGCGGCGATGACCGCAACGCGTACATTCACCGCGCGTGGATGCGGCGCGGGTTGCCGGAGAACGCCTTCGACGGGCGTCCCCATATCGCCATCGCCAACACCGCCTCCGATCTCACGCCGTGCAACTCCCATCTCGACGACGTGGCTGAGGCGGTCAAGGCCGGCATCTGGGAGGCCGGCGGTGTTCCGCTCAATCTGCCGGTCGTATCGCTCGGCGAGACGCTGGTTCGCCCGACGGCCATGCTGTGGCGCAACATGGCCGCGATGGCGACCGAGGAGATGCTGCGGGCGAACCCCATCGACGGCGTCGTACTCCTCGGCGGCTGCGACAAGACGATTCCCTCGCTGTTGATGGCTGCCGCGTCCGTCGACCTCCCGGCCCTCGTGATCCCGGGCGGACCGATGATCACCGGCACCTTCCGCGGCGAACCGCTCGGCTGCGGTACCGACGTCTGGCGACTCAGCGAAGAGGTTCGTGGCGGCACGCTGTCGCAGGAGGACTTCATGAAGAGCGAGTCGTCGATGATCCGCAGTCGTGGCCACTGCAACACGATGGGGACCGCTTCAACGATGGCGCTCGTCGCCGAGGCTCTCGGCACGGTCCTCCCGGGGCTCGCCGGCACGCCTGCTCCTGACAGCCGACTGCTCGAGATGTCGCATCAGAGCGGCAGGCTGATCGTCGATCTTGTGGAGAGCGACCTGCGCCCGAGTGCGTTCCTCACCAGGGCGTCGTTCCACAACGCGATCGTGGCGCTGGCTGCGATCGGAGGGTCGACCAATGCCGTCGTCCACCTCCTGGCGATCGCCGGCCGCTTGGGGATCGACCTGACCGTCGACGATTTCGATTCGATCGGATCCGGCGTGCCCCTGCTGGTCAATCTGCAACCGGCCGGTCAGTATCTGATGGACGACTTCCACCGGGCTGGCGGTCTTCAGGCCGTGCTGCGCGAGGTCCAGGACCTCTTGGATCCGTCCGCCATCACGGTCACGGGCCGGCCGCTGGTCGATCACCTTGCCGCGGCGCAGGTCTGGGACGCCGACGTCATCGCGCCCCGCGAGGAGCCCCTGCAGCCCGATGCCGGGATCGCTGTGCTGCGAGGCAATCTCGCACCTCGTGGTGCTCTTATCAAGCCGGCTGCAGCCTCCATCCACCTGCTGCAGCACCGTGGCCGCGCCGTGGTCTTCGACTCGATCGAGGATTTCCACGCACGGATCGACGACCCCGACCTCGACGTCGATGCCGACTCGGTGCTCGTCCTCCGTGGCTGCGGCCCGAAGGGCTACCCGGGGATGCCCGAGGTCTCGAACATGCCGCTGCCGAAAAAGCTTCTCGAGCAGGGCGTCCGCGATATGGTCCGGATCTGCGACGGTCGGATGAGCGGGACCGCCTACGGAACCGTGGTGCTGCACGTCTCCCCGGAAGCCGCCGACGGCGGGCCGCTCGCGATCGTCGAGAACGGCGACTGGATCGTCCTCGACGTGCACCGCCGCACGATCGACATCGACGTTCCGCAGGAGGAGCTCGATCGCCGGACACCGAACCAGGCCACCGTCGACGGCTTCGCGACACCGAAGCGTGGCTGGGAGCGACTCTACGTCGACCATGTGATGCAGGCCGACACGGGCGCAGACCTCGACTTCCTGGTCGGGTCGAGCGGCGACAAGGTCTCGCGCGAGTCGCATTGATGAGCGGATGGACGCGAGGCACCGCGCGATGAGCACCGTCGAGCTGCTGGCCATCGGCGAGACCATGGTCATGGTGACCCCCGAGGCGGGTTCGCGTCTTGCCGCTGATTCGCGGTACCTGCTGCACCCGGGCGGTGCGGAGTCGAACGTCGCAGCGCATCTGGCGCGCATGGGCCACCGGGTCGCCTGGGGAAGCGCCGTCGGCGACGATCCGCTCGGCGACATCGTCGTCGACTCGTTGCGCGAGGCGGGCGTCGACACCGACACGGTGCAGCGGGATCCGCTGCGCCAGACTGCGGTCTACTTCAAGGACCCGACGGTCGACGGCACGCGCGTTTTCTATTACCGATCAGGATCCGCAGCATCCGCTCTCGACATCGACTCGCTCGAGTCGTGGGTCGCCATCGCCCCGCGCATGGTGCACCTCTCCGGCATCACCCCTGCCCTGTCCGAGAGCTGCCGCGACCTCACCCGCACCGTGATCCATCGGCGCGCGTTCGGTGACGCGGTCATCAGCTTCGATGTCAACCATCGCCCGGCGCTGTGGCGCGAGGGTGCCTCGGGGGAACTCCTCGATCTGGCCCGCGCGAGCGACATCGTCTTCGTCGGACTCGACGAGGCCGAGCGGCTCTGGGGATCTCGGAGTGCCGAAGAGGTCCGTGGTCTCGTGCCTTCGCCCGCCGCACTTGTCGTCAAGGACGGACCGCGCGAGGTCGTGTCCTTCCTCGGCGACGAGACGACGCGTGAACCCGCGCGTGAGGTGCCGGTCGTCGACGTGGTTGGTGCCGGCGACGCGTTCGCCGCGGGTTGGCTGAGCGGCTACCTCGACGGGCGATCGGCTCGTACCCGACTTCGCATGGGCCACTACGTCGCATCCCGCGTCGTCATGTCACCGAGCGACGCGGCACCGCTTCCGGTGGCTCGTGAAATCGCAACGGAGGTCGATCGTGTCTTCTGATTTCTTCGCTTCGCACCTGGCTGCCCTGCCCGTGGTCGGCATCTTCCGCGGGTTCGACGAGGCAGCGACCGTGGCGCTCTGCACCCGGGCGTGGGATGCCGGAGTCGACCTGGTCGAGATCCCGGTGCAGACCGACGACGCGTTCCCGTCCCTTCGCGCGGGGATCGAAGCGGCGCGCGTACGGGGCGCCCTCGTCGGCGCCGGGACGGTCACCACCCTTCGACAACTCGACGCCGTTCTCGACGCCGGTGCGGCCTTCGTCGTGTCTCCGGGGCTGCATCTCGCCGTGGCCGAGGAATGCGTGCGTCTGGGCGTGCCGATCCTGCCCGGCGTCGCAACCGCCACCGAGATAGCGGCAGCGGTCGAGCTGGGGCTGACCTGGCTCAAGGCGTTCCCCGCCGCGCAGCTCACTCCCGGCTGGGTCACTGCGCAGCACGGCCCCTTTCCGGAGGTGCGGTTCGTGGCCACGGGAGGGATCACCGCCGACAACGCGGCCGCTTTCCTCGCGGCAGGATGCTCGGGAGTCGCGGTGGGTTCGGCGTTCTCCAGTCCCGAGCAGATCGGTGCACTCCGGACGGCGGTGGAGCCTTACCGTCGAATTCCCGGCTGAGGACCATCGAGAATCGGCATTCACGGCCCGCCAAATCGCAGATATGCTCGCAAGAAGGGGGTTTGCCATGTCGAACGACAACCAACCGTATTCAGGTGACCCGGCGACGTCCCAAGGACTGTACGGGGGAGCGCAATACCTCGCCCCGGACCGGGTCGACCACTACCACGAGACCGAAGCCACACCGCCCATGCCGGCCTCCCGCCGCGTGATGCTCATCGCAGTCGTCGTTGCGCTGACGCTGCTGGGGCTGCTCAACGTGGTCCGGGCCATCGTCAACGTTGCTGCCCTGGGTGCGCTCGCCGTGCACCCAGACCCGACGTCCAATGCAGCTCCTGCCGCGATGGGCCTGATCGGGAGCCTCGTGCTCGCCGCCCTCTTCTTCGCCTACCCGATCGTCGTGCTCGTGCGCGAGGTGCGTCGGCGTCGGGCGTAGTCTTCGCCCTGTGAACGACTTCCTCGACACTGCGGCCGTTCGGTCTGCCCACGCCGTTCGTGCCGTCTCGCAGACGGCTTTCGTGGGGCGCCTCCGGTATCGGGCCGCCGTCGTGAAGGCGGTGGCCGAGACGTTCTGGGAGCTCACCGAGCCGAAGATCGACGAGCGGCTGCGACAGGCCGCAACGGTCGCTCCGGTCGTCGTCAGCAGCCGCACGGCCGACGATGCGGACCTCGCCGAACAGGTGGCCGCGCCGCTCCCGGCGCACGGTCCGCTCCCACCGGCGCCCCCCGGATCCTTCGCGGTCGGCGACGACGAGAAGTGCAGCTGTCGTGGAACGGGCGATCAGTGGTGCGGTGCGACCAAGCGTGACGTTGTCCACGATCTGATGACGACCGGCGCGCAACTGAGCGCCGAGCAGGCCGAATTCATTTGGACGTCCGCTCAGGCGAGGCGAGCGGAACGAAGCTGAGCGGGCTCGACCGGATAAGGGCCAGGCCGCGCTGAATTGCGCCGAACACGACGGCGTCGGCGCCCAGGGTCGAGGCCACGATTTCGGGAACCGGCGGGTAGAAGTCGTCGAGGACGATACGGGCCTCGTCGATTACCGGACCCGCAGCGACCGCGATGGCGCCGACGATGATCACGCGTTCGACGTCGAGAAGGCTCGCCAGGACGAGACAGACGCGTGCCAGCCGAGAGCCGAGTCGCCGGACGATGTCGAGTGCGGTTGGGTCGGATGCCGCGGCGGCGGTGAACACGTCTTCGGCGGTGATGGAGTTGCTCGACAGCTGTGCAAGCGGTGACACGGCGGGCAGGGTGCCCGCGGCCTGCGCGTCGTGCGCCCACTCGCGCGCCGTTGCGGCGAGACCGTGGGCCGATCCGACTCCCTCCACGAGATCGAGAGCCCGCATTTCGCCTGCGCCGCCGTGACGTCCGTGCAGGAGCGAGCCATCGACGATGAGGCCGGCCCCGAATCGTTCGCCCGCGAGCAGGGCTGCGAAGGAGGTCGTTCCGCTTCCGGCGCCGATCGCCTGCTCGGCAATTGCGGCCAGGTTGGCGTCGTTCTCGACGATGACCCTTCCGTGATCGGCGAAGGCCGTCGCGAACTCGGGGTTCATCCGAGTCCAGTAGCCGTCGTCGCCGACCGGTGAGTGGCCTCGCTCGTCGATCGGGGCCGGCAGCCCGATCACGGTGGTCTGGACGGCCTCGCGGGTGGCGTTCGCGCCTGCCAGGGCCTGGGCGACGGCCGCCTCCGTGACCTCGAGCCGGTGCACGGGGTCGAGCCCGTCTCCTGTAAAGGCCTCATTGATGCGGGATAGCACGGCGCCGCGCAGATCGGCGACGACGACCGTGACACTGTGCTGACCAGCGTCGATCCCGACGACGAGGCCGGAACGCGAATGCAACTCGTAGCGCCGCGCGGGACGCCCCTTGCTGTACTCGCCGGCCAGACGGGCGTCGTCGAGGCGACCGATCCAGCCGAGCTCGATGAGGTCGTCGCAGAGTCCGATGACCGTGGAACGCGTGAGCCCGGTCGACTTGATGACGTCGCTGGCGTTGAAGACGCCTCGGGCCAGTGCGTAGCGGAGCACCGTCTCGGCGTTCATCCGGCGAAGGATGTGGGGCGACGTGGCCGCTCGCTCCTCCTGCTCCGTCATGGGACGACCCTACCGAGAAAAGTTCTTGGCGGTATTTGATGCGGAAACTAAATTTAGTCTGTAGATTAATTTGCGAGCGGTGCCCAAGACGGTCGCCGCTTCCGAAGGAGACAATGACGTGCATCCGAAAAGACATTCTTCCCGGCCCGATCTGAGCAGGCGTTCCTTCCTCGCGGGAGCAGGCGCGGTCGGCGCCGGCCTGGCCCTGGCAGGCTGTGCCGCACCTGGCTCCGCAGGTGGCGCCACGCAGATCAGCTTTTACCTCGCAAAACCAGAGGTGATCGGGTATTTCGACGGCTTGATCGCTCAGTTCCACAAGGAGCAGTCGGCCGTCCGGGTCGTCCGCGACTCCACGTCCAACATGTCCGCTGACTTCGTTCGGAACAACCCGCCCGACCTCGGTTGCTGGAACTACAACTTCGCGGTCGTCGAGTTCGTCGAGCGGGGTGCTCTCAGCGATCTCGCGGACATGCCCGAGGCGAAGCGGATCAAGCCCGCCATCAATTCGCTCATGAACGAGACGGCGAGTTACCCGGGCCGCACAAGCGCCATCCCGTATTCCGTCGCCGGTGCATCCGTCCTCTACAACGAAGACCTGTTCACCAAGCACGGCGTCTCGATCCCCACCACGTGGGACGAACTGATCACGGCCTGCGAAACGTTCACGAAGGCCGGTGTCACGCCCTTCTTCAACACTTACAAAGACACCTGGACGGTGGGGCAGGGTCTCTTCGACTATTCGATCGGTGGAATGGTCGACGTCTCAACGTTCTTCAAGCGACTCGAACGGGAGGGAGCGACCGTCGGCAAGAACTCCACGACCTCGTTCGAGAAAGACTTTCAGCCCGCGATGGAGAAGATGCAGCAGCTCACTCGTTATGCCAACAAGGATGCGGCAAGCAGGGCCTACGGAGACGGGAACCTCGCCTTCGCGCAGGGCAAGGCAGCCATGTACCTCCAGGGCCCGTGGGCGCTCATTGAAATCGCCAAGACGAACCCGAAGCTGAAAGTCGGCAGCTTTCCGCTGCCCATGACGAACGATCCGAAAGATCTCAAGATCCGGGTCAACGTCGACCTCGCTCTCTGGATCCCCGAGGTCTCGAAAAAGAAGGAAGCGGCACGCAGCTTCCTCAAATTCTTGATGCGCCCCGACATCCAGAACAAGTACAACGCCGACAACAACGCGTTCGGGACGACGAACAGCGCGCCGCCCACGAAGAACCCGGCCCTCATCGGCATGCAGAAGTACTACGACGATGCGGCGTTCTACCTCGGTCCCTCGCAGCTCGTCCCCTCGGCGATTCCGGTTCTCAACTACGCGCAGTCCATCGCGCTCGGATCCAGCGCCCGTCCTGTCCTCCATCAGCTCGACGGCGACTGGTCGCGCCTCGCGCTGCGCTCCTGATCGGACGAATCGATGACACTCCTCGACAGAAACGAGAACGACATGGCCGTCGTCACGACGTCTCCGCACCGCCCCCGGAAGACAGGCTCGAAGAAGCGCGTCGACCGGACCTTCTACGCATTCCTGGTGCCCACGCTGGTGCTCTTCACCCTGGCGATCACCCTCCCAGCGGTCATGGGTGTCGTCTACAGCTTCACCGACTCCGTCGGATTCGGAAAATACGGCTTCACCGGATTCGTCAATTACATCGCCCTCTTCTCCGACCCGACTATCCGGGGTGCGTACGGCTTCACGATCGGCTTCGCCCTGGTGACCGTCGTGCTGGTGAATTTCGTGGCGTTCCTCCTCGCGATCGGCCTGACCGCAAGGATCCGGGCCAAGGTCGCTCTGCGGGCCGTCTACGTGCTGCCCATGGTCGTCTCCGGCATCGTCATCGCCTACGTCTTCAACTTCCTCTTCTCCAACTCCGTGCCCGAGGCCGCAAGCGCCCTCGGAATCGTGCCCCTCGAGCAGAGCCTTTTGGCCAACCCGAATCTCGCCTGGGTCGCCATCGTGCTCGTGACCGCTTGGCAGGCGATCCCGTCGACGATCCTGATCTACATCGCCGGGATTCTGGCGATTCCCGGCGACGTCTACGAGGCCGCGGCTCTCGATGGGGCGTCGTCGTTCCGGCAGCTTCGCTCGATCACAGTGCCGCTCACGGCGGGCTACATCCTCATCAACGTGATCATCGGGTTCAAGAACTTCCTGAATTCGTACGACATCATCGTCGGCCTCACGAATGGCGGGCCCGGCACGTCGACCACGAGTATCGCGATGTCGATCTTCAACGGGTTCACCAGCGGTGACTTCTCCTATCAAATGGCGAACGCGACCATCTTCTTCCTCATTGCGATCGTGATCGCTCTCCTCCAACTGCGCGCCACGCGCGGAAGGGCAAGTGTCTGATGTCCACGCAGATCCCTCTCAGAAGATCCACGGCCACCGGGAGCATCGCCTCCGTCAATGCCGACACCACGCGACGAGGGTCGGCGCGCCGTCGAGGCGGACGGAACGGTGGCTTCAACTGGCCGCTCACGATCATCCTCGCGGTGTGCTCGCTCTCGGTGCTGATCCCGCTCTACGTCACCGTGACGATGGCCTTCAAGACGGCCTCGCAGGCAGTCGACGGGAACGCGTTCTCCCTCCCGGCGCCGTTC
>JAODMX010000247.1 GCA_025464735.1 Frondihabitans sp.
CTGGTACACGACGTTCGAGCCACACGATCCCCGCTTCGCAGCTCTGCGCGTGGGAGGCCGGCTTACCGGTTCCTCCGCCCTGAAGCTTCTCGGCGCGTGGATGTGGGCGGCCCATCCGCCGATCACGGTCTCCGTGGCGCAGAACGCTGCTCGCCTCCGTGACGTGAGGGGTGCGCGGACGGTCTACGACCCCGAAGCGGTCACCTCCCGAGGCTCGTACTGGTCCGTGGATCCCCGAGACGCGCTCGTCCGCGCCGTCGTCGAGGCCCGATTCGAGGAGGCCGTCACCCTCTGGGACTGGGCGCTTACCAGCCGCGTGTTCAGCGAGGCCGATCTGGATGAGGTGGCGAGCCGTCTTCCCACGGACGCCCGACGCGTCGTCTCATGGGCAGATGCGGGGTCGGAAAGCCATATCGAGAGCATCGCGCGGGTTCGCTTGATGCAAGCGGGTTACTCCGTGACGACCCAGGAACCTGTCGGGAGTCGGCAGGCCATCGATCTCGTCGTCAACGGGGTCGTCGGCCTCGAGATCGACGGGCACGCATTCCACGCTGAAACCTTCGAATACGATCGCGCCAAAGACCTCGCGATTGCGATCGAGGGTCGCACGCCGCTGCGGGTCAGCTACAAGATGATCAAGAATCGCTGGAGCCGGATCCTTCGGGCCCTCGAGCAGGCCGTGGGCCAGCACCGACTCAGCCGGTGGCGGCCCGTCCCGACGCCCGAACGAGCTCGGCTCGTGAAGCCCCGGGGCCGACGGAAATGGAGATTGGCCGCGTGAGTCCGCGGCGATGTCCACGCTGCCTAGTCGACCGTCAAGGAGTCAACGGGGACAGAGTCAGTCTCGCCAGCGACGCCATCCTGCGGAATGTCAACCCAGGACGACGACTCCGCACTGGCGAGTACGGCATCGATGATTCGTGCCGACCTCAAGCCGTCGACGAAGGTCGGCAAACCCTCGGGCGACTCACCACGAACCGCTGCGTAGGTGTCAGCCAGGAACGCCGAGAAGGCGTCGGGGTAGCCCTGAGGATGCCCAGCCGGCACCTGATTCAGACGGGCTTGGTCGGGGGCCGTCCGTCCCTCGTTCCGATGCAGGATGGTCGATCCCGCCTCCGAGCCGAGCCAGACCGTCTCCGGTTTCTCCTGGTCGAACACCGCGGATCCCTTGGTGCCGTCGACCTCGACCCAGAGGCGGTTCTTGCGCCCCGCCGAGACCTGCGAGATCACCGTGTTGGCCGTCGCGCCCGATGCCGTCCGGAAGGTCGCGATGGCGGTGTCCTCCGTCGTGACGGCGACCTGCGGGGCATCGTCGCGAGACCCGACACCGCCGAACGACGGGCCCGCGGGAGCCGGACGAGTCGGGTAGGTGACGGAGGTGACCGCCGAGACGGAGGTGAATCGTTCGCCCGAGATGAACTCGGCCAGGTCGCACCAGTGCGAACCGATGTCGGCGAAGGCTCTCGACGCCCCGCCCGATGTTGCGTCGACACGCCAGCTCGACGAGAGCGGGTTCAGCAGCCAATCCTGGAGGTAGGAGCCATGGACGAGGGCTACGTCACCGAACTCGCCGGCGAGCCGGCGAGCACGAAGTTCGCGGACGAGCGGGTGGTACCGGTAGGCGAACGGGACGGTGGCTACCACGCCGGCCTGCCGAGCGGCCACGACGAGCTCTTCGGCCTGCTCGGTGGTCAGTGCAAGCGGCTTCTCGCAGACCACGTGGATGCCAGCTGCGATGACAGCGAGCGCGTACGGATGGTGTGTGGCGTTGGGCGTACAAATCTGAACCACGTCTGGCTGATCGGCAAGCAGCTCATCGATCGAGACGTAGGCGTGCTCAACGCCCCACTCGGCGGCGGCGGCGGCCGACTTCGAGGCCGACGAACCGAGCACACCGACGACGTCCGCGCCGGCGTCCCGTGCCGCCCGCCGATGAACGGCCCCGATCATTCCGGTTCCGATGATCGCCACACGAAGTCCAGGAGGCCGCAGGAAAGACTCGGACATGGGGACTCCTTCGTACTCATGGGGATCTACCCCCTTGATCTAACCAGACTTCTGCCGACTGTCAATCAAAAGTCCCTGTCGCAACGTCAAAAGTGCGGCGACACGCCAAGCGAACCCCGAAACGGGGACGTAACAAGACGGCACCCGCTGCCGAAACACCCGTGGGTTAGAACCGTTACACAGTGTTAATTCGGGTACTGCCATCTGGACTGGAGTTCTTCCCGTGATTTCTTCACCTGCGAAACCGACGGACTCGCGTCGTCCGCCTTCCAATCAGACTCGACGCGCCTACGAAATGGTGCGGTCCCTGATCCGCTCAGGAGTGCTCGTGAACAGCGAGCAGCTCATCGAAGACGAACTCGTCAAGATGTTCGACCTTCCCCGCGTCAGCATCCGACAGGCCCTGGTCCAACTCGCCAACGAAGGCCTCGTCATCCGACAGCGCCACATCGGCACCCGCGTCAGCCATCCCTACTACCAGATTCCGGTAGATGACATTCTTCCCCGCGAGGCTCCTCCCGGATTCATGATCCGAACTCTCGACGACCGGCTGGTCCGATCCATGCCGTGGATTCGAGAGAACCTGGGCGTGGACGATGATGTGGTGGGCATGATCGAGCACGTCTTCGAGCACACCACGGGCGACGGATCCGAACCCATCGGCGTGAGGATCGCCTACTACCGCAAGGAGTGCACACAACCGGCCTCGTGGGCGACCTGCCCGAGCCTGGCCGTCGGCTTCCTGCGTGCCTTCGGCAAGCCACTCGGCCTCGTCGAAACCATCGTCGACGCAGTGGCATCCGACGAAGACACAGCGCGGATGCTTCATCTGGCTCCCGGCGCGACGGTCCTGATGCGGGAGCAGAAGCTGTACGACATCGACGGAGACGTCCAGGAGTACGCCTTCTCGCATTATCGGCCGGACCGCGTGTCGTTCCCGATCACGCACATCCACACGGAAGCCCCCGCACGGGCATTCGCCTCGTCCGAGCGGAAGCTTGCGTAGCTGCGAGCGCATCACCACGGTCGAAGCCGTCCTCCCCTCCCGGAGGGCGGCTTCGCCGTTCCACGCGAGCGTCACCACTTCCGAGCCAGCTTCATCACCCCACGCCAGCTTCGCTCCACGAAGCCGACTTCGCCTTCGTAACCGTCCCGCCTTGGAGGAATTAATGCTGCGGATAGCCACCAGTTCACAGCGGAAAGCCCTGGAAACCCTCTACTTCCGGGCGCCAGCCGTGCGTAATCGAATTGTAAAGGGGACGAAAACGCAGGAGCGGAAGCCGCAACGAGACTCATGTCACGGCACACCAGACAGTTTCGGAAGGCACTCACACATGTTTCACCTCGGTTGGTTCTTGGGCAACGGATTCGGTATCCAGCCGTGGCACGGCACCTACGCCGGCACGAGCATGACGGACTGGACGAAGCCGGATCTCTACCGAGACTTGACGAGCAGCCTCGAGCGCGGCGGCTACGACTACGTCTTCATCGAAGACACGGCGATGGTCGAAGACACCTACCAGGGCACCGCGGAACACGCGCTCAGCAAGGGGCAGATGGCGCCGAAGAACGACCCGATGCCGCTGGTGCCGTTGATGGTGCAGGGGTCGAAGCACATCGGGATCATCTCCACGATCTCGACGACTCAGTACCCGCCCTATCTGGCAGCACGTCAGGGCGTCACTCTCGACCATCTGACCGACGGTCGGTTCGGGATGAACATCGTCACGAGCGTCACGCACCGGGTCGGTCAGAACTTCGGGTATGACAGGCTGCCGCCGCATGACGAACGCTACGCCCGGGCCGAGGAGTGGATGGACGTCGTCTCGAAGCTCTGGAATTCCTGGGAGGACGACGCCCTGGTCCACGATCAGGAGAACGTCGTGTACGCGGATCACACGAAGGTCCACACGATCGACCACAGTGGCACGCACTTCAAGGTGCGCGGCCCGCTGAACACGATTCCGGGCCCGCAACGGCGCCCGGTGATCGCTCAGGCCGGCAATTCCATCCCGGGGCGGGAGATTGCGGCGCGCAACGCCGACACAATGCTCGCCATGGGGCACAGCGTCGCGCAGATGAAAGCGTTCCGCGACGACATGCGGAAGCGTGCGGCCGCCCACGGCCGCAATCCGGACGACCTGAAGGTGATGTTCCTGGTGACCCCGATGCTCGGCGAGACCGACGAACATGCCTGGGAACGCGAGCGGGCCCGCGTCGCCCGGGCCTCCACGCCCGAGGCGATCGCCGAGGTGCTCTGGAATCTCTCCTATGTCTCGGGTGGCGAGGTCGATTTCTCGAAGTTCGACCTCGACGCGAAGATGCCCGACATCGTCGGCAATGGCGAGCAGTCGTCGATGCGTCAGTACGTCACCGGCAACGAAGAGAAGACGCTCCGCGAGGTAGTGACCGGGATCCGGCAGATCGGTGATCTCGGCCTCATCGGATCCTCCGACACCGTCGCCGAGAAGATGGGCGAGATCATGGAGGAGGTGGGTGGCGACGGCTTCCTCTTCTTCCCGGAGATGACCCGACGAACGATCTCGGAGTACGCCGACGGGCTGAGTCCAGCCCTGCGCCGTCGTGGGCTCATCCGCGACTCCTACGAGTTCGACACCTTCCGCGAGAACCTGCTGGCGTTCTGATGTCATCGACGACCGTCGCGCCCGAGGTGCGCACGACGAGCACCAAGCCCATGCTGGTGCTGAAGAATCTCTCGGTGTCCTACGACGGAAAATCCGCCGTCCAGGATGTGACCTTCTCGATCTCGTCCGGCCAGCGCTGCGCGATCATTGGAGAATCCGGATCCGGTAAGACCACCGTCTGCATGGCGATCTCGGGTTTCCTGCCGCGCAACGCCGGCATCTCCTCCACCGAGCGCTCGTTTCAGGGCGTCCCGATCGGGGCGACGAAGCAGAAGACACTCATCGCCCCGCGCGTGCCCGGCGTTGTGACGATCTTCCAGGACGCCATGTCGTCACTCGATCCCGTCGCGACGATCGGCAAGCAGTTCCGCGCCGTGCTCTCGGGCGTTCGGAAGACGAGTGAGAGGGAGGCCATCGAGCGGAGCGAGGTGATCCTCAAGTCGGTTGGTCTCCACGATGTCTCGCGCATCTGGAAGTCGTCCGCCGCGAAGCTCTCCGGCGGCATGCGGCAGCGCGTGATGATCGCGCTCGCGCTCGCTGCCGAACCTCAGCTCGTGATCGCCGACGAGCCGACGAGCGCCCTTGATGCTTCGCTCGCTCGAGAGACCATGGAGGTGCTTTCCGAACTGACCGCCACGACCGGCGCGGCACTCCTCATCGTCTCCCACGACATCGCCCTCTGCGCCCGCTACGTCGACCACCTGGTGGTCATGAAGGACGGTCGCGTCGTCGAGAGCATGACCCCCCAAGAGCTCGCCGCACTCGCGCCGGGTTCGTCGTATGGAAGAGGGCTCCTCGACAGCATCCCCACCCTTGCCAACTGGGACGTCGACCGCCTCCGGACCATCGAGACGGCGCGGGAGGCACGGAGTGCTTGATTTCGAGAAGGTCACGAGGGTTTTCCGGTCCGGTGGTGAGTCGCACACGGCTCTGGACGAGGTGAGCCTCTCGCTCGACGAGTCGCAGCGAATCGGAATCATCGGCGAATCAGGATCCGGGAAATCCACCCTCGTCAGAATGGCGCTCGGTCTCGATCGCCCCACCTCGGGCCGCGTCGCCTACCAGGGCAAGAACATCCACGAGTTCTCCCAGGCCGAGTGGCTCGGCTACCGCCGGGCCATCCAGTGGATCGGTCAAGATACCGGGGGCGCGTTCAACCCGCGCTGGTCCGTTCGGAAGTCGATGATGAGGGTCAACACGACCCTCTGCAACCTCACCATCTCAGACGCCACCTCCCGAATCGAGTCGCTGACCGCGCAGATGGGGCTCGACACGGCGCTCCTGGATCACAAACCGGCGGCGCTCTCGGGCGGCCAGCGACAACGGTTCGCCATCGTACGAGCCGTCCTTCCCGAGCCGAAGGTCCTGCTGGCCGACGAGGCCGTCTCCGCTCTCGATGTCTCGGTTCAGGGCACGGTGCTCAACCTCCTCAAGGAGTACTGCGAGAACACCGAGTGCGCCCTGCTCTTCGTCTCGCACGGCCTGCCCACGACGGCGTTCATGACCCACGACGTCGTCGTGATGAAGAACGGAGTCATCGTCGAGTCCGGTGCCACCCGGCGGGTCCTCGAAGAACCGTCCCACGACTACACGCGCCAGCTCATCGACGCCTACACGTACGCCTGAGGAGACCGACATGAAGCTCTTGGCCAACAGCCACCTCTGGTGGGCCCGCCGCGTGATCATGCTGCCCGTCTACCTGTTCTTCTTCGCCATCGCAGTCTTCTTCCTGGTCCGGCTCATCCCCGGCGACCCGGTTGTGAACGCCGCAGGCGGCCAGAACCAGACGCACGCCCAATACCTCTCGACCCAGAAGGCACTCGGCCTCAACGGGAGTCTCGGCCATCAACTGCTCACCTACCTCGGCAACCTGGTGACGCTCAACCTGGGCACCTCGTTCTCGTCCGGCTCGGCCGTGCTCTCCGACCTGATCCGCGTCATCCCCGGCACGGTCGAGACGGCTCTGATCGCGTCGTTCGGGATCGTCGCCCTCGGCTTCATCGTCGGCACCAGCGTGATGGTGCGCCCCGACAGCGTGCTCTCGCGGATCTTCGTGTGGGTGGCGCGCACCGCGGGTGCCGTGCCCGACTTCGTCATCGGAATCTTCGGGATCCTGGTGTTCTATCTACTCCTTCGCGTCGCCCCCGCACCGATCGGCCTCTACGACGTCACGCTCGCGGCCCCGCCGACCGTGACCGGTTTCCCGCTCATCGATGCGCTCCTCGCCGGACAAAGCGACGTGTTCGTCTCCGAGATCGCGCACCTGTGGTTGCCGTGCCTGGTGCTCGTGCTCGCCTACGGGCCGATGCTTCTGAAAGTCCTGATCCCCTCCATCGAGGCGGCGGCTGCAGCCAGCTCCACGAAGTTCCTCGTCTCGACCGGCTGGAGAAACTCGGCCGTTCTCGGCTCGGTCTGGCGTCGCGCCGCACCGCCGGCAGTCGCGATGTTCGGAACCCTGTTCGGCTACCTGCTCGGTGGCGCGGTCGTCGTGGAACAGCTCTTCGCTCTGCAGGGCAGCGCCAACTACGCGGTGAACGCGGTGAAGCGGAGCGACTACCTGGCCCTGCAGGGGATCCTGCTCGCGATCGCGCTGATCTCGCTCGTCGTCTTCCTCCTCGTGGACATCATCACCGGTGTCCTCGACCCGCGACGGAGAGCCTTCCGTGCAGCGGCCTGAATCACCCACCTCGTCCCCGCTCCGCAGTTCTCCGAAAGGCGCGTGACACGACATGTCCTCAGCAACCGAACTCGTCGAGACGACGCTTCCCGCCGACGACCTGATGCTGCCGCGCCGCGCTCGACGAGCGCCTCGAGTCAGCAGCGTGCTCTTCGGGGTCGGCGTGGTCGTGATCCTCTTCCTGTGCGCGTTCGGCAACCACCTCAGCCGATACCCGTCGACGAAGGTCATCGCCAACACGTACATTCCGCCGGGCGCCGTGCACTGGTTCGGAACGGATTCGACGGGCATGGATGTCTTCTCCCGCACCATCGCCGGATTCCGCTACGACGTCGTCATCGGCCTCGCGGCGGCCGTCGCCTGCACACTGGTCGGCATGATCGTCGGCGTTGTGGCGGCGGTGCTGGAACGCTCGAACACGGGCGGTCTCCGCTTTGTCGGAAACCTGATCGTCAGGATCCTGGACCTCGTCCAAGCACTGCCCGCCATCATCATCGGGCTTGTTCTCGTCGCTTTTTTCGGCGCGAACGAGTTGTCGCTGATCCTGGCAATGGTGGTCGCCCTGAGCCCGAACCAGGCGCGGCTCGTCCGCTCGGAAGTGCTGCGAGTCTCGGACGAGGTGTTCCTCGAGAACGCGGCCGTCTCGGGCGAGAGCGCGTTCTCGCGAACCTTCCGCTACATCCTGCCCAATGCCGCGTGGCCTGCCCTCGAGAACGCAACCCTCGTCTTCGCCACCTCGATCGGACTGGTCGCGGGGCTTGGCTTCCTCGGCGTCGGCCTCGCCCCGCCCACGCCCGAGTGGGGCTCGATGATCTCGACCGAAGAGCAGGGTGTCCTGGTCGGTGACTGGTGGCCCGTGTTGTTCCCCTCCATCGCCATGCTGCTGACCACCGTTTTCATGGTCGCTCTCAACCGCCGGATCATCCGGCACGACTGACACCCTCTCCCGCTTTCCACCTCTCACCCTTTCCATCCCCTATCCCCTCCGCCCCGCTCTCTCGTGCCCCATCCCACACCAGGAGTACAGCCATGCCCATAGCTCCCCCCATCGGAAAGACTCCGCTGAGGCGTCGACGCGTCGTCAAAGTCGGGGTCGCCCTCGCCACAGCCGGGCTCTTCGTCATCCTCTCCGCCTGTTCCTCCTCCGGATCGTCGACCGCGTCCGCAAACGGGTCGACCCTCACCATCGTCGAGCCGGACAACAACATGGGCTGGGCAGTCGACTACGCCTTCTCAGGCCTTGAGCAGTCGATCAACACCCAGGCGACGCTCCTGAAGAAGCCGTACGTCAAAACGTCTCAGACCGGCGTCGAGACGCAGAACTCCTCGGTGTTCGACCCCTACCTCGCGAAGAGCGTCTCGGTCTCGGGAAATGGGCTCGTCTACACCTTCCATCTCTCGAACGCGGTCAGCGCCCACGGCAACAAGCTGACGGCCGAAGACGTGCTCTGGTCGTTCCAGCGCAAATACTTCACCCCGACGTCGATCTCCTACGGTGCCGGCTCACCCGTGCTCTACAACCCCGACAAGCAGATCAAGATCGTCGACACGCACACCGTCTCGTTCACGCTGACCAACGCCGGCTACGGCGCACAGTTGAAGGCTCTGCTCTCCGACCTGATCGGTGAGGTTTACGACGCCACCTGGCTGAAGCAACACGCCACGAAGTCGGATCCGTACGCGGTCAAGTGGTCATCCACCCACCCGAACTACGGCTTCGGCCCCTACGAGGTCACGACCTGGAACCCGTCGAGCGGAGCAACCCTGGTCGCTCGCGACAATTTCGTGCTCGGCAAGCCCAAGGTGAAGACGATCATCGTGAGAATCGTCCCAGACTCAGGCGCCCGGGTCACCGCGGTCGAGTCAGGAACAGCCGACATCGCCGAGAACGTCGACCCTGCGGCAAGCGCCCAGGCCGAAAGCAATCCGAACGTCATCGTGCCCAAGGTCGCCGACTCCAACCAGTACATCGAGCTGCCGCTGGTGACGAACAAGGCTCCCTTCAACAACGCGCTCGTCCGAGAAGCGATGGCCTACGCGGTGCCCTACGACCAAATCATCAAGAACGTCTTCCACGGTCTTGCGGTGCGCAACGGTTCAGGCTTCCTCGATCGGAAGGCGCCCGGCTACGACGGGACGGGCCTTCCCGACTACACGTTCGACGTGGCCAAGGCCAAGGCGCTCCTGAAGCAGGCCGGGGTCACGACACCGGTGAAGTTTGCTCTCACTGTCAGCGCCTCCGACTCCGACATGGTCAACTCCGCCATCCAGATCCAGTCGGCGGCCTCCGCCGCGGGCTTCGACATCACCATCAACAAGGTGAACCAGTCGCAGTTCAACCTGCAGCGCTCGGACCACTCGTCCCAGGCGTTCATCCTTCGTGACTACGCCATCACGATGGTCCCGGGCTACGAGCTCACGGTCTACACGGCACCCGGATCCGGCAACAACTTCGCAGACTGGGAGAACAAGGACTTCTACGCCGCCGTTGCTAAGGGCTACGAAGTGCCTGACGCCTTCTCAGCCGCGGCCGGAAAGGCCTGGAACGCCGCAGAGCGGATCTACATCAAGCAGTCGCCGATCGTCTTCATCGGTCAGACGCAACCGGCTGTGCTCCTGAACAAGAAGGTCTCGGGCTACGCGTCCCGGTCCGACCAGTGGCTCGACTACTACAACCTGTCCATCTCCAAATAGGTCCAGGCGTCAGAAGGGGTGCCGGCGTGCCCGTCGGCACCCCTTCTGCGTCCGCCCTCGCCAACGAAAGGCTCCCCCGTGTTCCAACTCGGCTGGTTCGGCAATCTCACCGCCCCGGAATGGACGTCCTCGCCCACCTCCCCCTCCGTCACCGACGATGCGACGAACTGGATGGACGGCCGGTTCTACATCGACCAGGCACGCAATCTCGAGCGTGCCGGCTTCGACTTCCTGATGCTCGAGGACTCCCTGATGGTGCCCGACATGTACCAGGGCACCTCCGAGATCGCCCTGAAGCACGCCAGGTACGCCCCCAAACT
>JAODMX010000258.1 GCA_025464735.1 Frondihabitans sp.
TCCGCTCCGGTGCACCGTTCTCGTCCGTGTGGATGTGCGCGGTCGACGTCGCAACGACGGCACCCCACCGCGGCAGCATGCTCGTCAGCGCCGTGACGTTCGCGCCCGTCCCATTGAACACGGGGAAGCCCTCCGCCTGCTCGCCGAAGTGCGACTTCAGCACCTCCTGCAGCCGGGCCGTATAGACGTCCTCTCCGTAGGCGATCTGGTGTCCGCCGTTGGCCTCTGCGATCGCGGCAACGATCTCTGGATGCGCTCCGGCGTAGTTGTCGGAAGCGAAACCGCGCCAGTCGGGATCGTGGAGACGGGTCATTCGTTGTGCCTTTCGGTGGCGGATGCGGTCAGATCGAGACGGGTGCCGTTGAGCTCCCCGGCGGGGCGCGACCAGAGCCCGGTCACTGCTTCGGCGACGGCGGACGGCGGAGTTCCGCCGTCGCCGATCGTCGTCACGACGAGGGTGACGGCGGCCGCGGTACCGCCCTTGCGCCAGCCCGACGCTACCGCTCTGATCCAGGCGTCGGCCGCCGACTTCACGGTCGCATACGCGGCGTTGCTCCAGGTCGGCTTGGCGGCCGACGAGCTGCCGACGATCGCGAGACGCCCGGCCGGCGATGCCGACAGATCGTCTCGAAAAGCGAGGGTCGCGTATCGAAGCGTGGTCAGGATCCGGCGTTCCAGCCAGAGGAAATCGGCGTCGGTCTGACCACCCCGCCAGCCTCCGACGAGGTGCACGAGCCCGTCGACCCGGCCGACCTCGGCGCGCACCCGCGCGGCGAGCGACTCGGTCGAGGAGACGTCGGCGAGGTCGGCGACGAACCGGGCCGAGGCATCAACGGAGGCGAGCCGACCCTCGTCACTGCCGACGGCAACCACGGTCTCACCCGACCGCACGAGCGCCGCGCAGACGGCGCGACCAGCGTCACCCGTGGCGCCGGTGACCACGACGATGAGGCTCACAGGGCGCGCTCGGTTCTGACCTGGTCCGCGGTCGTTCCCGTGATGCCCGCCGTCGACTCGATCACGGCGCTCATCTTCTTGGCCAGAGCCTCGTAGAACATCGAGAGCGGGAACTCGTCATCGAGCACCTTGTCGGTGTACCCCTTGGGCGGCCCGTCGAGCGGGAGCTCGCGCTGAGCCCACGCGGAGGCCGGATGCGGCGTCAGAGTTTCTGAGACCAGGTCATAGGCCGCGAGCCAGTGCGCCACCTTCGGACGGTCGATCGACTTCCAATAGAGCTCGTCAATGGCCGCACCCAGAGCGATCACGACGTCCGGCACCTCCGCCCAGTCGATGGCGAGCTGCGTGTCGGTCCAGTGCAGGACGTGGTGTTGGTGCAGCCAGGCGAAGAGCAGCTGGCCGCCGAGTCCGTCGTAGTTGCGCACTCGGGATCCGGTGATCGCGAACCGGAAGATCCGGTCGAAGATCACCGCGTACTGCACGAGCCGGGCGTGCTCGCGCGTGACGTCATCGGTGCCTTCCGCCCGCGCAAGCCTTACAGCCTCACGATAGGCGGTCAGATCGCAGCGAAGCTCCTCGAGCGAGTAGAGGAAGAACGGCATCCGCTGCTTGATCATGAACGGGTCGAACGGAAGGTCGCCGCGCATGTGGGTGCGGTCGTGGATGAGGTCCCACATCACGAAGGTCTCTTCGGTGAGGTGCTGGTCGTCCACGAGTCGTGCTGCTTCCGCCGGAAGCTCCAGCTTCGTGATGTCGGCGGCCGCCCGAAGCACCCGCCGGAAGCGCGCGGCCTCGCGGTCGGCGAAGATCGCGCCCCAGGTGAACGTCGGGATGGCGCGCATGGCAACCGACTCGGGGAACAGAACGGCCGAGTTGGTGTCGTAACCCGGCGTGAAATCCAGGAACCGGATCGGCACGAAGAGCGCGTTGCTGTACTCGCCGGCCTCGAGGTCGGCAATGAACGACGGCCAGATGACCTCGACGAGCACCGCTTCGACCAGACGTGACGACGAACCGTTCTGCGTGTACATCGGGAAGACCACGAGGTGTCGGAGCCCGTCCACGCGGTCTCTCTGAGGCTGGAACGCGGTCAGCGAGTCAAGGAAGTCGGGCACCCCGAAGGAGGCCCCGGCCCAGCGCTCGAAGTCGACGGCCGCGGCCTCGAGGTAGGCGTCATCGTGCGGGAAGGTCGCGCGGAAAGCACGAAGGCCCGCAGTAATCCGCGCGGTGAGGTCACGCGCTTCCGCGTGGTCGGCCTCCTCGGGCACGCTGCCGTCTGTGACCTGCAGCTCCTGGAGCCGCACCGCGGCCGACCTGAGGTCGCGCCACGCGTCGCTCGAGACGACGTCTTCGACGACCTCGGGTTGGCCGATGATGGTCTTGGTCGTTGTCGTGTTCGACATGGTGGCTACCTCCGATCGCGTCGTCCAGGGGCGAAGAAATCAGCACGCGCTGATCACCCCACGTTAGCCACGATTTCAAGCGGATTCCGAGCTCCGGAGCACCGCTTTGTTGCAATACCGCGTCGTACGCGCCGTATTGTTGCGTGCTGCCTGTCTCGCCTCAGCGCGACGCGGAATCGTCCTCCGTCAGCTTGGTGAGCAGGATCCGGAGGGTCGCTCGCTCGTCGCGCGTGAGTCTGCTGAGAAAGACGTCGTCGACTGCAGCCGTCAGGGCCCGCACCCGATGCTCCATGGCTTCACCCTCGGTGGTGAGCTCGACGATGCGACGCCTCTTGTCGGTCGGATCGACGGCCCGCTGGAGCAGGCCGGCCGTCTCGAGTCGGTCGAGAATCTCGGTGATCGTGGCCTTCGTGCTTGCCGATGCGGCCGCGAGCGTGGTGAGTTCGGCCCCGGGATGCTCGACGGCCGAGCGGAGGACGGCCGCCTGCGGTTTGGTCAGCGGGATCCGCGCCTCCTGCCACCTGGCCGTGTGGTCTTGGACGAGTCGGCGCATGAGGTGAAACAGCTCGTCTCTGAGCATGGGGGCTTCCTTGTTCTCGGGGTGAGCGGCGGCTAGACTCAATAATAGTACGTACACGAACGAACTAGGGAGAACAGCACTCAGTGACCGACACGAGATACGAGACGGCATCCACCACGAAAGGGCGAACTGCGGGCTACCTGCTCAACGCCCTCCGCCTCGCACCTCACCGTCGCGCGCACTGGGCGGCCATCCGCGCGGCGACGTCGATGGCCGTGCCGATCATCGTCGTGTGGTCGCTCGGACACCTCGATTGGACCCTGTACGTCGCCTTCGGCGGTTTCGCCGCGGTCTACGGCCGCCACGCGTCCTATCCCGACCGGTTGCGGATGCAGGCGGGCTCAGGTGCCACCATCGCTGTGACGATCACTCTGGGCACGGCGATCGGCGTGATCGCTCCCGGATCCCTGGTGGCCGTCCTGGCCATGGCGGTCTCCTCCGGCGCCGGGTTCCTGCTTTCGCGGAAGGAGGGCTGGCTCCCGCTCGGGTCGCTCTTCTTCGTCTTCGCCTCCGGTGCCACCTCGTCCTTCGCCCACAGGGCGTCCGACATCCCGATCGCCTTCGGCCTGGCCGCTCTCTCGTCGCTCTTCGCGATCACCCTCGGACAATCGGGGCGGTTCACGCGCGCCGGTCGTCGGGCACTGAAGAGTGCGCCGCCCAGCCGTCCGACCTGGAGTCAGCTGGTCGCGGCACGCGGCGTCCGCTGGGATCTCGTCCGCTACGCGGCCGGCCCCCTGGTCGCCGGCGGCATCGCCACGATGGTCGGTATCGGCCACCCGTACTGGGCGGCCGTCTCGGCAACGGTTCCCCTCGCGGGCGTCACCATCGACGCGCAACTCACCCGCGCCGCACACCGACTCATCGGCACCCTGCTCGGGCTGGCCGTGGCTCTGGTGATCCTGCTCGGGAACCCCTCCGACGTCGTCATGATCGCCGTCGTCGTGGTGTTCCAGGCGTTCGCGGAACTCTTCGTGCTGCGTAACTACGGTCTCGCAGTCGTCGGGCTCACTCCGCTCGCACTCGTGCTCTCGCACCTCGCATCGCCGGTGCCGATCGGCCAGCTCGTCTCCGACCGTGCGGTGGAGACGGCCATCGGGGTGGCGGTGGCGATCGCACTGATGTTTCTCGGTCGACCGAAGTCGACGTCACTTACTCCTTGAAAGGAGCCTCAGGAGTCGTGCCGGGTGCAGGAGTGGCCACGGTCGGAGCCTGCGGCGTTGCCGTCGGCACGGCGTCAGACTTGGACTCGTTCTTGAAGATTCGAATCGACTGGGCGACGGCCTTCGAGAGCGCAGGAAGTTTCGTCGCACCGAAGAGCAGCACCACGATTGCCAAAATGATGACCAGGTGGATTCCACCGAGATTGTCGAGCATGATGAACTCCTTCGTTCGAGCGTCTCTGCCGCGAGATTACGCTGCAGAAGCTTCGAAAGCCAGCGGGGAGAGCCGGTAGTTCCAGGGTACCTGCTACGCGCCCGGGATCCGGACGTATTCAGGGGAGCCCCAGACGGACTGAATCTTGACGTCCTCACCGGGAACGGGGGCGTCGACCATCATGCCGTTGCCGATGTAGATGCCGATGTGCTGGTGCGGATAGACGACCATGTCGCCGGCCACGGCCTCGCTCTCAGGGATGACAGTGCCCAAGGCCGCGATGCCATCGACATCGTGCGGCACCGTGATACCGAAGTGAGCCAGCACGTACATCACGAGACCCGAGCAGTCGAAGCCCTGCGACGGTGACGAGCCATCGAGAACGTAGGGGACCTTGCCGACGTACTGCTCGGCGTAGTCGACGATCTCGCCGCCGACGGTCGTGTCGGCCGCCGCGGCCACAACCGTCGTGGTCGTGGTCGTCGTGGAGGCTAGTGCCTTGGCGGCTGCGGCTTTGGCCGCCGCGG
>JAODMX010000262.1 GCA_025464735.1 Frondihabitans sp.
GCGACGGCGTCCTGTGCGCGTTGTTCCATCGACCGCCAGAACCGTCGTTGGGCTCGCACGGCGAACCCCAGGGCACCACCCGCGAGCGCGGACACGACTCCGGCCAACGCGCTGGGGGAGAGAGGCGAGCCTTCGGCGAGCACGACACCGAGGTAGATGAGCGCTGCGACGACAAGGGTGCCACGGATGGGCGGGTGCCCCTGAAGGGCGAAGACGAAGAGCGTGAACACGGCAATGCTGTATTCCACCAGGGGCGGCCAGCCGACAGCGCCGGTGACGACGACGCCCAAGGCGGTGACCACGAGTCCTGGCCATGGCCACTTCCTGGCGCCGGCTGCGCCGACCACACAGAGAATCAAGCCGAGAAGGACGACCGGCGAGGCTCCCGTGAGGAAGATCCGCACGAGTTCGACAACGGCATCGACCAGGACGAGAATTCCGGCGCCGACCTCGAGGGGTCTCGTCTGCTGCAGCCATCGAGGAAGGCGCGGGCCATCGGTCAGCTCAGCCTCGTCACGCATACCTTCGAGTCTGCGGCAAAGACAAGGCGGACACATACTTCAATTGACGTAGATCGCAGCGGCGAAAGTGTGCTGCTTTTACCGCGAGTATCAGTTCACGAGGCTGAGGACCAGCACAATTCAGGCGAGGGCGATCCAGGGATTCGACTCATCGACGGTCAGTTCGGGCCCGTGCTGCTCAAGGGTGTAAAGCCGGATCCTGTTCCCGTCGGGGTCCTCGATGACGATGAGCCAGGCCTGGATGGCGATGATGACCGGGGAGTGAAGCACCTCGTGCTCGGTCAACCACGCGTCCCAGTCGTCGAGGTCTGCTCGGCCACTGACCGCTATGGTCACGGGGTCGAATCCGCGGTGCAGGTCGGCGCGGTGCGGATCTCGGCGGAGCTCCAGAAGGGTACCGAGGCCAGGGATCTCAAGGATCACGGCGTAGAGCGAGCCGTCCTCCTGCCTGCGGTGGTCGGCCTCGGGGATACGCCGCGCACCCAGCGAGCGCTCATAGAAGTCGAGCGAGACGTCGATGTCGCTGACGGCGAGTTTGAGGTGGTGGATGCCGCGAAGGGCTGGAAGAGGGAACATCGTGGATCGAATTTATCGCTCGGCGGAACGCGTGGGAAGAGTGACAGACCGGGGATGCTCATGAGGCGCCGTGGTTCGAGACGAGTGATTCCTGCCGCCTGATGGAACCCCGCTGGAGCGCGATGGTTCCGGCGTATCCGATGGCCAGAGCGGCCAGGACCCCCACGTTTGCAAACGCCCACGCGCCCGTCCTGCCACCCAGGCCGAGCGGGCCGAGCAGGTAGCCCTGCCACGAGAGCCAGACCGCAAAGGTGTTCGTGACCAGACCCCACCCGACAACTGTCCCGAGCCCGATGAGGCCGAGGGCAACCCAACGAATGTTGCCGTAGCGACCGCGGGTGTCGAAGAGATCCCCGGTGGAGTAGTCCTTGCGTCGCATCTGAACATCGGCCAGGAAGATGCCGGCCCAGGCGGCAACCGGAACTCCGAGCGTGATGAGGAACCCTTGGAACGGCCCGACGAACGAGGTGGCGAAGAACACGACGTAGACGGAACCGATCACCATGAGGGCCCCGTCGATCGAGGGGTCGTCGCCCATCGCCGCGCTGAGCGACTTGGAACTCCCCGCCAGGAGAAGGCCGAAGAGCAGGAGGAGGACAGGAGCCAGGGAGGACCCGAATGTTGTCCACCAGACGACTCCGCCACTCGACGACTTCCGGGGGAGATATCGGGAGTAGTCGGCCGCAGAGATGACCCACCCGAGCCCGAAGCCGGTCATCATGAAGACGAACCCTCCGATCACGGCCGGAGATCTTCCGGCGGGAAGCTCGGAGATGGCCGTCCAGTCGATGGTGTGCACGACGAGGATGAAGTAGACGACCGTCAGGACTCCGGTGACGATCGTGATGTACTTCTGGAGCTTCATGATGAAGTCGAATCCCAGAACTCCTCCGGCTACGATCAGGCCCGCAACGACGAGGAGCGCAGTGATCTTTGTTGCGGCTCCGCCGTTCCAGCCCACGGCCTTGAAGATCGTCGCGGTGGCCAGGACCGCCAGCGACGTCAGAACGGTTTCCCAACCGACGGTGAGAACCCAGGCAAGGATGGACGGCACTTTGTTGCCATTCACTCCGAAGGCGGCCCGTCCCAGTGTCATCGTCGGGGCGTTTCCGCGTTTGCCTGCCAGCGCGATGACGCCGCACAGGAAGAACGAGATCGCGATGCCAACGATGCCGACAACGATCGCCTGCCAAAAAGACACTCCGAACCCCAGGAGGAAGGATCCATAGCTGATACCGAACACCGAGACGTTGGAAGCGAACCAGGGCCAGAAGAGGTGACGTGGGGAGCCTTTCCGCTCCGATTCTTCAATGACGTTCGCACCGTTGAGCTCGACGGTTCGAGGTGACGAGGTTCTGCCCGCAGTCGGAGCTGGAGCTGGAGCTGGAGCTGTCGAGCTGGACACATCATCGCTGTGCGTGGTACCTGCGTTGGCTGAATTCACGAGATGCCTTTCACGGGTTGGTGGAGCATCGATTCATCATAAGGATATGAGATTACGATGTTGTAAGCTTGTTGTCTATGAGTGAGATCCGGTTTCAGGAAATTTCCCGGCGCGGCGGACACCCCCTTCGGGAGCAGGTCCGTGCGGTTCTGGCGAAGACAATTTCCGACGGAGTCTGGGTCGGAGGCGACCAGCTACCGACCGAGACGCAACTGGCACAGCAGTTCAACGTCAGCCTTGCGCCGGTGCGATCTGCCCTCCAGGACCTGGCCGACGCCGGCCTGATTTCGCGACAACAGGGTGTCGGCACCTTCGTGACTGACCGCACGGTGGTGGTTCCTGTCGACCTGCTCCGGAGCTTCACGACGACACTCACGGCGTCGGGCTTCCCCTTCAGCACTCGCGTCCACGTGAAGACATCGACAATCCCGCCCGATCGCGTGCTCCAGCAGCTCGAGAACGCTGATGCGCTGGAGGCAGTGCACCTTCGCCGAGTCGCGACCGTGGAAGGCAGGAGATCTGTGGTTCTCGACTCGTGGTTGCCGCTACCCCGATTCGAGCGGCTCCTTAGCGATCCTCGGATCGACGAACCGAACGCGTCGCTCTACGCCTATCTCGAGTCCGAGTTCGACGTGCATCTCCGTTCGGCGCAGGGGCAGCTGACGGTCGGTCCGTGCGGCGAAGAGCTGCTTCCGTTTCTCGACCTTCCATTCGGAGCTCCGGTTGTCACGTTCGAGGCGGTGGGCCGCGACGAGGCGGGCACTGTCGCCGAGGTCACTCGCGCCACGTACAACGCGGCAGCCTTCGTCTTTCGCCTGAACGACTAGGGGGTCGAGTCGCGGTGCGCACGCTGGATCCGAAGAATGAAAGCCAGTGCGCGAACGAGGCGGGGCTGAATCCACGGCCACGCGAGTACCAGCCCCATCGCGACGCCAGAAGACGCTGTCAATGCCGACAGCCCGTCGACGACAGGCAGAACGGCGGCGATTGTCGCCGTCGCTAACGTCCCGAGTCCGTACGCGAGCAACGTTCCAGCGACTTTGCCCGCCGCCAGCACCACGGAGGTGACTCGTAGTCCTCGCGCAGCGCTAGGAGTCCTGAGGATTGCGACCGCCAGTGCGGAAGCCAGGAGCGCAGGAACCAGTCCCGGGACGACAGAGGGGAATGGTTCTCCACCCTCGCGTGGACGACCAGCTCCGAGGCGGAGTGCAAGATCGAGCACCTGCGCAAGACCGACGCAGAGGAACAGGAAACGCGAACTGCGATGCTCTCCGAACTGCACCGCCATCGACCTCGTTGTCGTGACGACGATGCACCCAGCAGCTACGAGGAAGGCCACCGCGACGGCTTCGAACAGGTCACGCACTGGCGGTGCGGTTATGCCAACTCCAAGGATCAACGAAGGAAGACCCT
>JAODMX010000274.1 GCA_025464735.1 Frondihabitans sp.
GTCATCCACCAGGCCACCGAGAGATACGTCCGGCCGGCCTCGAGCATGGCACCCCACTCGGGCGCGGGCGGCGGCGACCCGAGCCCGAGGAAGCTGAGTGACGAAGCCCAGACCACAGCCTGACCGACTCCCAGCGTCGCGAGGACGACGACGGGTGCCAGGGCGTTGGGCAGGATGTGGCGGGTCAGAACAACGACCGGCCGCCGCCCGAGCACCCGCGCGGCCTCCACCATCTCAGAGGAGCGCACGCGCCTGATCTGGGTGCGGAAGATCCGGGCGTATCCGGGCGCGGTTGCAAGGCCCACGGCGATGGTCGCCGGAACCGGCCCCGGCCCGACGAAGGCGATGATCACGAGGGCAAGGAGGAGGCCAGGGAGCGCGAAGAGAACCTCGAGCAGGCGCCCGACCGCGACGTCGGTCACCCGGTTGCCGATGCCCGACGCGATACCGAGGACGAGGCCCAGGGCGGTGCCGATGACCGTCGCGATGACGCCGATCAGGAGGGACGCCCCCGCCCCGTGGACGACACGGGAGAACTGGTCGCGCCCCGAGTCGTCGGTGCCGAACGGGTGGGCGAACGAGGGCGGCTGGAAGGCGGCGGTGGGATGGACGGCGAGCGGATCCGCGGGGGCGATCAGCCCCGGCCAGAGGGCCGCCAGCACGATGACAGCGAGCACGATGGCCGCACCGGTCTCGGGCACGCTCAGCGGCCAGCGCCGTGGACGACCGAGTGGGCGCGATCCAGGGGCACCGGTTGCCGGCAGATCGGGCAGGACCGTCATGAGGTCCGCTCCCGAGGGTCGACCAGCTTCTCGGCAAGATCGCCGAGCGCGGTGACGAGGACGTACGCCAACGCGGAGACGAGGGCGACACCCGTCACGAGCGGGATGTCGCGCAGGGTCACCGCCTGGAGCAGCGTCCGTCCGAGCCCTGGTCGGGCGAAGATCGACTCCACGACGATGGCGCCGCTCAGCAAGGATCCGAAGGCCCAGCCGGAGAGCGCCAGGCCGGGGAGGGCCGAGTGTCGGAGCAGGTGCCGGCCGAAAACCCCCGACGGGCCTTCGCCTCGGGCTCGCGCCGAGAGGACGTACGGAGAGGCGGCGGCGTCGAGCAGGGAGTCGCGGGTCACCTGCCCGAGGAACCCTGCCACGGGCACCGCCAGCGTCACGGCCGGCAGGACGATCCCCGAGGGAGTACCGGTGCTCACCGGCGGCAAGAGCCCCAGCTGCGTCGCGAAGATGACGATCAGGATGCTCGCGAGCAGGAATTGCGGGACGGCAGAGGCGATCACCTCGAGCCCCGAGGCCAGCGTGTTCGCGAGCCTGCCGCCTCCCGCGCTCCACCAGGCCGTTCCGATTGCGAGCAGCCAGGCCAGGACGAGCGAGAGTGCAGCAAGGATCAGGGTGGGTGGCACCTGGGCGGCCAGCACGCTCGCCACGCTCTCCTTCAGCGAGTACGACGTGCCGAGGTTGCCCGTCGCGAGCCGGCCGAGCTGGTCGAGGTATTGCACGACGAGCGGCTGATCGAGGCCGTATTCGCGGCGGACCAGAGCGAGGGCGGCGGGCGACGCCTGGGATCCGGGGCCGCCCAGGATCGCTTCGGCGGGATCACCCGGAACCAGCCGGATCGCGAAGAAGATCAGTGTGGCGACCGCCCAGAGCACCACGATCGCGCCGACGACCCGTGTGGCCAGCCAGACGCCGGCCGAGCGGAGCGCCGGCGCCCACGTCACTTCTGGAGCCAGGTGTCGTACAGGGTCGGAGTCGAGACCGTCGGCATCGCCCGGAGGCCGTGCACGCTGGTGCGGTAGAGGAAGTGGTTCTGCTGGTCGTAGAGCGGCAGCACGTAGTACCCGTCGAGCACGATCTTCTGCGCTTCGACGTAGAGGTTCTTCCGCGTCGTCGCGTCGGAGGTCGCGCCCGCCTTGTTCAGGAGTGCGTCGAGGGTCGGGTTGTCGACCTGCGCGTTGTTGGCGAAGTAGCCGCTCGGGGCCGGCTTGATGCCTGAGCTGTTGTAGAGGATGTCGAGCACGCCCGGGCCCACCTTCGTGTAGGGCGCGCTGACGATCTCATACTTGTGCTCGGCCAGGGCCGCGTACCAGCTCGACAGGTCGAGGTCGCTGATCTCGACGTCGAACCCGAGCGTCTTCGCCTCGGCCTGGATCTGCTCGAAGAGCGACTGCTCCGCGGGGATCGACTGGTTCGTCGAGACCGGGAAGCGCACGGTGAGCGGCTTGCCGTCCTTCACCCGGTAGCCGGCCGCGTTGCGTTTCGTCCAGCCGGCCTGGTCGAGAAGCTGGTTCGCTTTCTTCGTGTTGATGGTGAAGAGCGAAGGATCCGAGTATCCGTCCTTCTCCACACTCGACAGCAGCGAGTAGGAGCGCGTGGCCGTACCGAAGAAGAGGCTCTTGATGCCCGGGTTGACGGCGACGCCCGTGATGAACGCCTCGCGCACCTTCTCATCGTTGAAGGGCGCCTGGCTCGAGTTGAGTTCGAGCCGGTCGGAAGCGCCGGGCCGAGGCACGTCGATCGCCTTGATTTGGCTGCTCTTGGCAGCGGCCACGAGCGTGTTCGGCTGCGCGTTGTCGATGACATCGACCTGGCCCGACTGCAGCGCCGCGTAGCGCGTCGCCGAGTCGGGGATGAAGCGCCAGATGATCTTCGAGAGATAGGCCTCGCCCGTGTGCTTGGCGTCGGCCGGGGCTGAGTCGTAGTGCGTGTTGCGCACCAGCGTGATGGCGTCCTGTTTCACCCATGTGGTGACCTTGAACGGCCCCGTCCCCACGGGAGACACGCAGTTGACCGCCTGGGGTCGCTTGATGGCAGTGGGTGACTCGATAGCCAACCACGGCTGCGAAAGCGACTCGAGCAGCGAGCTGTCGGGGGAGGAGAGGTCGAGACGCACCGTGTTGGCATCGACCACGACTGCGTCTTTCACCTTGTCAAGCGCGAGGTAGCCGGTCGACGAGAGGGTCGCAGGATCCTGGACGGCCTTGATGTTCGCCACGACCGCGGCGGCATTAAACGGCGTGCCGTCCGTGAAGGAGACACCCTTCTTCAGTGAGAAGGTCCAGCTGAGGCCGTTCGCCCCCTCCTTCCACGAGGTGGCGAGCCAGGGAATGATGTCGCCGGCGGTGTTCTTCGAGACGAGTTCTTCGACGTACTGCGACCCGACGAGCGCTTGCGGATAATTGCCGCCCACGTGCGGATCGAGGCAGGTGGGTTCGGCATCGCCCGTCGCATAGGTGAGAGTGCCGCCGCGCACGGGCGTGCCGCTCGAGGTGCTCGTGCCGCCACCGCCCCCTGAGGTGCAGCCGGTCAGGAGGAGGGCGCTCGCCGCGGTGAGGGCGGCGAGGGTCAGGAGCGGGGTGCGCATGGATCTCCGTTTGTTTCTGGACTCGGTACAATAAACAACCCACCGAGTCTAGCGGGAGAATGCTGACGTGACATCGACTTCCGCTCGCACCGGCCGGCCCCGGCGTTCGTCCGCCGAGATCCTCGCTGATGCCGCATCGGAACTGTTTCTTGAGAACGGTTACGACGGAACGACTGTCGACCAGATCGCCCAGCGCGCGGGCGTCAGCCGAGCCACTTTCTTCAACTACTTCGGTGGCAAAGCCGACCTCCTCTGGCTCGATCTTGACCGGAGCCTCGAAGGCTTGTCCCGAGCGCTTCATCAGGCCGACGACCTGCCCGTCGTGAGGTCTGTCGAAGCCGCCCTCGTGGCGGTCGCCGACAGCCACCGCGCTGTGCCGTGGGCGCTCTCCCAGGCCGAGGCCATGCGACTCGGCGACGACCTGACGGCGTCCGGCGCCGCCCGGTTCGTCGCCAGGAACGCGATGGTCGCCGCCTACGTCGCCGAGCGTCGAGGGGAACGACAGGATGCGTTCTGGCCGCAGGTCGTTTCGGCCAGCCTCCTAGCCGCGGCGGGCTCCGCCGTCGTGGTCTGGGCCCGGGCGGGAATCGGTCGCGGCCCCCTCGTCGACTACGTCCGTGACGCTGTCGGCCCCGTGGCTACCGGGCTCGCCGCAAGGCTGCAGACCTGACACCGCTTTCGGCAGAGCGCACCGCGTATAGCGGGTGTGTTTCGCCGAAAGTGATGTCGTCGGGCGCGGACGCATCGAAACCTCCCTTACTGGGGGTCCCCGTGGGCCGTTCGTGAGTGCCGCGGAATGCTACTGTCACTGAACCCCTCATGATCACCGAGGACATTCCTCGCTCGGGGTGGGTCGGAGCGTGGGAATTCAGCACGACTCACGCCCGAAAGCACCCGATCACTGTGAAGAACTCCGCTCTGAAGAAGGCCGCGGCCCTGCCAGTCGCTCTCCTCATCGGCCTTGTGGGGAGTGCTCTTCTCGCCCCACCCGCCGTTGCTGTCCCTGCCCCGGCGCCGAGTGATCTCCTCGTTACGTCGCCGATGAACGGCCAGGCCATTCACGGCACCCGGTCGATCACAGTGACCGGTCGTGCGCCGATCGGCTCCTACATCGTCGTTCTCGACGATGACGGCCACGACGTCGGAAACACGACGACCACGGTCGCCGACTTCTCGATTCCGATCACGTTCTCTCCGACGGCGTCGTACGACCAATTCCTCGAGGTCAAGGGCCGCGTCGGAAAGAAAGGTTTGTCCGAGCAGGACATCGAGGTCGTCTTCGACGCCCCGAAGAGCGTCGCACCCGTTCTCTCGACTCCGGTCACGGGCTCGACCAGCCTCGCGCAGCCGACCCCGTTCGGTGACGGCCCGCTCACGACGATCTCGGGCACCGGTACTCCGGGCGACACGGTCGTGCTCGACGCTGTGAAGAGGTCAGCCACCGAATGGGACGACTACGGCGACTACGTGGACGTCGCCGCCGACGGAACCTGGAGTGACCAGCTTCCCCTCGACTACGGCCGCTGGTCGGTGAGCGCCCGATCGGAACTCGTCGACGAACACGGCGACCCCTTGACGGTCGTGTCAGACCGGTCGAACGGATCCGTCTTCTTCGTCGGCAAGCAGAAGAACCTCGTCGATCAGCCCGCCATCCTGGCTCCGACGTATCCCGCGGATGCCAGCTTCTACGTCACGTTCTTCTCGGCCAGCCCCCTGGCCCCGCGGGTGGCCGACTCGAAGGCGCCAGCGTCCCTCGGCGCTCGGTTTGGCCTGAAACCCGGCGAGAAGGTCAGGCTGGCGACGCCGGCCTCGCGGGGTTTCCTTCCCGACATCGTGAAAGCTGCCGCACCGGCTGGAACGCGACTGAGCGGACCGAAAGACTGCTTCAGTGGTGACGAAGACTGCACTCTCGAACAAATCGTTGTCGAGGACGGCGTCCAGGTGAAGTGCACCGCCGACAAGAATCACCCCGGACAGCTGAAATTCACGGTCTCCGGCACGGGAACCCCCGGCTACGGAATCCAGCTCTACGTGAATTCGCCGTCGGCGGCAGTCGACTACTTCGCAGGTCTCTACCCGGCGTATTTCGCAGCTTTCGACGGTTCCACCCCTGGCCCCGTGACGTCGCACCTGCCGGGCTGGAATCACAAGGTCAAGGTGACCGGAAACCACCGCTGGAGCACAACGATCTGGGTGAAGCCGGGCCCGTACTTCATCACGGCCTTCGCCATCAAAGACGCCGGCGGTCTTCACCCGGCCTACTCGCTCGCGAGCAACGTCGACGGAGTGAACGTGAAGGGCACTCCGGCCAAAGCCAAGCACTGACCACACCACTCCCCGCCCGTCCAACCCGAAAGAACCCGATTCCGTGAAGAAACCCTCCCTGAAAACGGCCGTGGCGCTGCCCGCCGTTCTCCTGATCGGTCTGGCGGGGAGTGCGTTCGTCGCTGCTCCCGCGTTCGCCGAGACCGTTGCACCGACATCGACATCGACGCAGTCCCCGGAGGCGACAACGACAGCGGCGCCCACGACGGCACCTGCGCCGAAGGTCGTCACCGCACCCGCGGTCGCGCCCACGCCCGCGCCCAGTGACCTGATCGTCACGTCGCCCACCGATGGCGAAGAGATCCACGGAACCCGGACCGTCGACTTCGTCGGCCGTGCGCCCCTCGGATCCTCCATCAAGGTTCTGGACATTTACGGCCACAACGTCGGACACACGACCGCACCGACGACGGTCGCCGATTTCACCATCCCGGTGACGATCGCGGCTGACGCCCCCTACGACCAGTACATGTCCGTCGTCGGAACCGTCGGAAAGCGCGCCCTGACCGAGCAGGACATCGAGGTCATCTTCGACGCCGTCCAGAGCGATCCGCCCGTGGTCACCGTGCCCGTGACCGGTAACAGCATCACCGGCACCGCCGTTCCGCTGTTCAGCGGTTACACGCCGGGCGACGATGTCGCCGAGATCACCATCAGCGGCACAGGTACCCCGGGCGACGACATCGCGCTCGACCTCGAGACGACCGCGGACGCCAGCGGGTTCGCGGGCCAACTCGGCGATGTCGTCGTCGGAAGCGACAGCACCTGGAGTGTCGAGGCGTTCGCGCCCTACGGTCGCATCACGATCACCGCCCAGCAGGGCCTCGTCGACGAGAACTTCAATTCGATCACCGTGCCGTCGGACAACTCCAACACGTCCGTCGTGATCGTGGAGAAGGCCGCCGGTTTCGTCTCCGTGCCGACCATCACGAAGCCGGTGTACCCCGACGACTCGTTCTTCGCCAGTGCCGGCGCGAGCCAAGCGGCGATCGCGTCGTCTCCCAGCGACCACCTGCGCCCAAAGATCAGCCCTCTGGCGAAGGACTTCGCGGCCACGCGGACCCTCGGCAAGTCGCCTCGCGATAGCTCCGCCGCTTCGGGCGGTGAAAACGATCTCAGCGGCATCGGCATCGATGTGAAGGGCATCTCGAGCTCTGATCACCCGGGCCTGCTGGGCATCGACATCGCAGGTTACGGAGTCGCCGGCGATCACATCGTGATCTATCACAACGATCCCACGGACGCCTTCACCTACCTTGAGGGGCTCTACCCGAACTTCTTCGCGCAGCTTGGCTTGCCTGCAGGCTCCGTGCCCGCGACGACCGTTCCGGCCGACGACGGTTCCATCGTCGTCGACGCCAGCGGCCGATGGAGCACGACCCTGTGGCTGAAGAAGCAGGACATCTATTTCGCCGCGTTCCAGGTCGACCCGAAGACGGGGAACTACTCGGTCGCGGGTGGCCTCACGCCGATCCATCTCACCGGTGACCCGGCAACGGGAACCACCACCACGACGACGGCCGTGGGTGCGCCCACCGAGCTCGCCTTCACCGGCTCGAACGCGACGCTGCCCCTCGCACTCGGCCTCGGGATCCTCGGAGGAGGAGTCGCACTGCTCGTCGTCGCGTCGCGTCGTCGTCTCGGCTGACGTTCCCCCGCCGAGTTGACGAGAACGGCCCCTCCGCTCAGGCGCGAGGGGCCGTTC
>JAODMX010000303.1 GCA_025464735.1 Frondihabitans sp.
AGCCCGCGGCGGCGGCGGCCGCAGCACCGAGGAGCACCACACCATGACCGACCGCATCGTTCTCGCCGGAGCATCGGGCTTCATCGGTGCCCACCTCACGGCCGCTTTCCGTCAGGAAGGTGCCGAAGTCGTCGTGATCGGACGCCGCGGCCCGGACGCACGGTGGGGCGACACCGCGGCCATCACCGATCTGCTGGACGGAGCCGACCTCCTGATCAATCTCGCGGGGAAGAGCGTGAACTGCAGGTACACCGCCGAGGCGCGCCGTGAGATCCTGCGCTCTCGAATCGAGACGACCAACGAGCTCGCGGAAGCTCTTGCCGCCTGCCAGACACCGCCGCCGCTGTGGCTCAACTCGTCGACGGCGACGATCTACCGGCACGCGGAGGACCGCCCGATGACCGAGGCGACGGGCGAGATCGGGACAGGCTTCTCGGTCTCGATCGCGACGTCGTGGGAGACCGCGTTCTTCGCGCGCGATCTTCCTCAGACGCGAAAGGTCGCCCTTCGGATGGCCATCGTTCTCGGAGACGGCAGCGCGCTCATGCCCCTGATCGGCCTCGCCAGAGCAGGGCTCGGCGGAGCCCAGATCGACGGTCGTTGGCCCGCGACCAAGGCGCGCCTCGCGGCCGGAACCTACCACCGGTTCGGTGCGAAAAATGGCCGGCAACGATTCAGCTGGATCCACATCGACGACGTCGTGGGCATCGTCCGGTTCTTGCGTCAGCACGAGGAGATCGACGGGATCGTCAACCTGGCCTCGCCCCATCCGAGCGACAACCGGTCGATGATGCGCGACCTGCGGAACGCACTCGGAGTCCGGATCGGACTACCGCTCTGGCGCGTCCTGCTCGAGATCGGCTCGGCTCTCATCGGGACCGAGACGGAACTCGTCCTGAAGAGCCGGTGGGTGGTGCCGGAGCGTCTGAGCAGGGCGGGTTACGAGTTCGAGCACCCCTATCTCGATGAGACACTCAAGTCGATCGTCGCGGGTCGTCGCTCGCGCTGATGCAGCGGCACCGCTCTCGTCTGGGGCGTGTCTCCCAATTGCTCGCCCGCGAGGAATTGGGAGACACGCCCTAGCCCGACAACGCCGCGGATCGCTCATCTGAGCTCTGCGCCAACTCGCGCTGGACGGTGAGGGCTAGTTCTCGAAGCAGCACCAGGTCAACGCTGTCTGCACTCCGAGCGTCCGGGTCGGTGACGCAGAGCGCTCCGATCCGGATGCCGTCGGGCGTCTCGACGGGATACCCGGCGTAGAAGCGCACCGCCGGGTGCGTGACGAACCGATCGTCCTGCCAGACGTCCGGGACGACGAAGGGGGCGTTGCTGGTGATCGTGACCGAGCAGATGGCTCCACGAAGCGGTGACTCGCTGAGCGTGGTCCCTGCGACAGCCTTGTTCCAGATTCGGTTTTCGTCGACGATCGTGAACGCTGCGCAGGAGGTGCCGAGGAGGATCCGCGCCCGCTCGACGATGTCGTCAAAGCGCTTCTCGTGAGGCGAGTCGAGAATGCCGAGAGCACGGATCGCCGCCATCCGCTCCGCGTCCCCCTGGGCGCGATCGCGCTCAGGTGTGACAGCGCGGCCTCGGAGGAACTTCGCGTCGAGAAGCGGAGCAAGGAGGTCGGCGAGAGTCACAGCCCAGAGGCGGAAGAGGTCGGAGGCCAAGGAGGTCCGCGTGCCGTCGTCGTCTTTCCGATCGACATCGTCGGGGATGGTGAGATAGCGGATGCCCGGCATGGCACGGCAGATTTCTCTCGTCGCCGCGTTGAGGTCGTGGGCGTGACCGTCCACGAGGCTGCCTTCCCTCATCGAGAAAACGCGAAGGCGCGAGGGCGTGCTGATTCCCACGATGACGATTTCCGCCCCTTCGTGCACGTTCTCGCGGAGCCTCGCGATGAGAGCGGACATGCCTCGGATCCACTGCCGTACCGAAGTCATCCGGAGCGCGTCGCTGAGCCCGACCACGACGAGCACGGCGTCGTAGGCGGCCAGCCGCTGCAGCGGGAGCGCGTCGGCGGCCGTGCGGATCGACAGCATGGGGTCGGCGACGACATCCACGTCGGTGCCGCGCCCCGTCTGCGACGACATCCGGCGGGCCAGGTGCCCTGGCAGGGCGAGGTCGTGGCTGCGGACTCCCCAGCCGACCGCGGCCCCGTTGCCGAAGATCAGGATCCGGTCGGGATCGATCCCAGGGGCGTGTGCGGTCGGCGCATCGTCGGGTCGCGGCATGCTCAGTCGGCTTCCGACGGCGTTGTACTTTCCGCGGAGGAAGGGCATCGCGACGGCGTGGAGGAGATTCACGTCTCTTTCCTGATTCTCATGAGGTGTTCCCCGACTATCCCCCGGCGGTTGGTCGGGGGCAATCCCCCACTCCGGGGCTTGCGCACGCACCGGGCGATCAGGTGCGAATCGTCGGAATCGATGAGGTCACGGTCCGGACGGACGAAGTGACCGTCTGGACCGACGTCGTGATCGTCTGAATGGACGAGGTGATGACGTGGATCGATGACGTCGAAAGGGTGACCTGACCGTGCCCGCGCAGCGGGAATCCTCGTCGCGCGAGTACAACAACGACGAAGCTGAGGGCGACGACGATTGCCGCCGAGAAGGGCAGAGCGCCGAGCCCTGCCGTGCCGAAGACTCGGGCTCCGACGGCTGCTCCACCGGCGATCCCCACGTTCGATGCCGCGTTGACAAGGGCACCTGCGACGTCGGGGCTGACGCCCCCGGTCCGGATTGCAGCCGCCATGAACAGGGTGCCGGTTGTGCCGTTCGCCGCCACCCAGACGCCCGCGACCACGAAGGTGCCGGCGAGGGATCCGTGGACCAGGGGCAGCGCGGCGAGGGCAAGCGCCATCATGGCGACGGCCACGAGAAGCGTCTGCCGAGGGGCGCGGTCGACGAAAGCGCCCGCGACCAGCAGGCCGATGATCCCGGTGCCGCCGAGGACGAGGAGTGCCCCGCCGATCGAGTCGGCAGGAAGCCCGGCCGTGACCAGGTACGGGCCGATGTAGGTGTACGCGAGGTAGTGCCCCGCGAAGAGCAGGAGATCGGCACCGGCGACCGCGACGAGACCGGAGCGCGCCCACGATCGAGGCGATCCGAGATGCGGCGCCGACTCGCCGCGAACGTGGGGCAGGAAGGCCAGAGCGATGAGGGCGAGGGCGGCTGAGGCCACCGCCACGCCCCCGACGGCCACCCTCCAGCCGAGTTGCTCACCGAGGGTCGTCGCGAGGGGCACGCCGATCACGAACCCGAGCGAGCTGCCGGAGTACACGAAAGCGATCGCCCGACCGGCGAGCCGGGGAGGCACGATGCGCGTGGCATAGGCGGAGGCGACCGAGAAGAAGAGCGCGTGCGCGACGCCGCCGACGATGCGCCCGGCGCAGACGGTGGCGAAGTTCGGCGCCAGGGCAACGATGAGGTTCGAGGCCGTGTAGCCCGCCAGCGTCGCCACCAGCACCGTCTTTCGCGGGAAGCGCGACGTGAGGACGGTCAGCGGGAGTGCCAGCAGGGCGACGGCGAGGGCGTAGACCGTGACGACCGCGCCCATGGTGGAGTCACTGACTCTGAGGTCGCGGCTCATCGTGGACAGCAGACCAACGGGCATCAGCTCGGTGGTGATCGCGAAGAACGTCGCGAGGCCGAGCACGACGATGCCGCCCACCGAAGACGGGCTCAGGGTATGCGACTGCTGCTGGGGCGTGTCGACGGTTGTCTGCATTGTCGTGTCTCCGTCACACGACGAATGGCGCGACGACAAGGCGTCGCAGATCGGCTCACCCGACGGACGGTCGGGAACGCACGGAACGCATTCGTCGCGGACTCTGCTGCTGAAGGGCGGAAGGATGGGTGGTGAAGCCACTCCACGACGAGGGCGTTCAACCAGTGTGACAGAGCCCCTCCCCTTCCCCGCAAGAGCCTCGGGCAGGTCACACGTTTCTCCCACCCGCGGGCAAGCTGCTTGTAGCATTCGAGCATGTCGGTGACGGACCCTCCTCGCGACCGGTCCCGTGCCATTGACGCCCTTCGCTCGCTGGTGCGCCTTCCGACCGTCGCCAACCGTGATCGCTCCCAGACAGACGCTGCCGTCTTCGACGAGTTCCTCGCCGAACTGCACGCCCGCTTTCCTCTTCTCCACTCGACCCTCGAGGTGACCCGCGTCGACTCGCACGGCCTGCTCGCCCGCTGGCCGGGAGCGAGTGCCGAAGGTCCTGTCGTCCTGATGGCGCACCTCGACGTGGTCCCGGTGGCCGGAGACGCCCCGTGGCGCCACCCACCGTTCTCAGCCGAGATCGACGACGACGCGATCTGGGGTCGAGGAACTCTCGACGACAAGGGCGCCCTGGTAGCCATCTGCGAGGCGGTCGAGAGCCTTCTGGAGCGCGACTTCACCCCGGCCCGCGACGTCTGGCTCTCGTTCGGCTGCAACGAGGAGGTCGACGGCAACGCCGCGCGAGCGGCCGTCTCCGAACTGACCCGCCGCGGTGTCGAACCCTGGTTCGTGCTCGACGAGGGCGGGGCCATAGCGCACGACGCCTTCCCCGGTGTGGGGCGCCCCATCGGAGTCGTCGGCGTCGCCGAGAAGGGGACCACCTCGGTCGAGCTCCGGGTCGACGGTCGAGGCGGCCACGCCTCGACCCCGGCCCGGCGCGGCCCGACTGCCCGAATCGCCCGCGCGCTGGATCGGATCGACCGGTCGCCAATGCGGCCGACCCTGCCCGACGTCACGATCGAGATGCTGGAGCGGATGGCCCCGCACGCCCGTGCACCTCTGGGCACGCTGCTCGGTACGGCCCGCCGGATCCGGCCCGTCGTCGTCCGGGCGCTCATCGCAGCAGGCCCCGAGTCCGCCGCCATGGTGAGAACGACGTTCGCCCTGACGACGCTCACCGGCGCACCCGCCCTCAACGTCATCGCCTCGAGCGCCACGGCCGGCGTCAACATCCGAGTCGCCGTCGGTGACACCGTCGACGAGGTCCTGGCCCACCTGACCAGGGCCATCGGTGACAAGCACGTCACCGTGACCGTCGTCGAAAGGAACGAACCGAGCCCGGTCTCCCCCTGCGACGAGGCATTCGTTCTCCTGGAAGACGCGATCACCGAGATCTTCCCGGACGCCGTGCCGGCTCCGTACGTCATGCTCGGGGCCAGCGACGCACGCTTCTTCACCGGGCTCTGCCCACGGGTCTACCGCTTCACGCCGTTCCGAATGACGAAGAGCCAGCGCGAGTCGATTCACTCCTACGACGAGCACATCGGCATCGACGCCTTCCTCGACGGCGTGCGCTGGTACCGCCTCCTGATTGAGAGGCTCCCCGCGTGAGCGCGCTGGCCGACGCTCGGCAGACCTCCGGCCCGGCGAAAAGCCTGCTGGCGATCGTCGGCTTCCTCGTCGTGGTGGAGACGGCCAGCGGGGTCCTGCAGGGGTTCTACACGCCGATCTGGAACGACGTCGCTGCCCACCTCGGCGTTCGCACGGCCGACATCAACTGGTTCGAGGCCACCCAGCTCATCGCGTCAGCACTTTTCGTCCCCGTGCTGGCGCGGCTCGGCGATCGTCTCGGCCACAAGAGAGTGCTGCTGATCTCGACGATCGTGACGGCCGCCGGATCCTGGTGGCTGGTCGCCGCGCCCTCGTTCGGCACCTTCCTCGTCGGCTTCGCGTTGCAAGGGGCCTACGTGGTCTGGTTGCCCCTCGAGATCGCGATCATCCACCGGCGGACGTCCGGCGATCCTCGGCAGGGTCGACTGACCCGACGCGGCGCGGCCGTGCTGGTCGGGGCACTCGAGCTCGCCGTGATCGTCGCAGCGCTGGTGTCGGGTGCGCTGGTGGGCACTATTCCGATCCCCGCGCTGCTCGCGATTCCCGCTGCCGTCGTGACGGTGGCACTCGTCCTGATCTGGATCGGAATCGAGAACGACGAACCCGCGGGCGGCGGCGATTTCGATGCCGGAGGCCTCGCCCTGCTCGTCGTGGTGCTCGGCTTCATCATGTCCGGCCTCATCGTCGTGCGGCTCGACGGCCCGGCGAACGCACTGCCCTGGATCCTGATCGCGCTCGGCTTTGTCGCCCTCGTTCCGTTCGTCCGCTACGAGAAGATGCGCCCTGAACCGCTGATCGATGTCACGCTGCTCGCCGAGCGTCGCCAGTGGCCGGTGCAGCTGACCGCTTTCCTCATCGGCATGTCCGTGCTCGGGGCGCAGATCCCGCTTTCGACGTTCGCGCGCACGGATCCGCACACTGCCGGATACGGGCTCGGCGCAGGGGCATCGTTCGTCTCGATCCTGGTCGGCGTCTACGTGATCTTCCTCGCGGTCGGCGCGTTCACGCTGCCGTTGACGAGCCGCCTCGTCGGCGAGCGCGGCGCCCTCGTACTGGCCGCGGTCCTGGTCGCCGTGGGCTATGCCCTCTGGCTGCCTTTCCATGACAGCGTCCTCCAGGCGATCGTCAACATGGCCATCGTCGGTCTGGGAACAGGGGCTCTCGTCGCCGCCCTCCCCGCGACGGCGGCCGGCGCAGCCCCGGAGGATCGCACCGGATTCGCCACCGGCATGACGAACACGGCCAAGACCATCGGCGGCGCCATCGCCTCGGCCCTCTTCGCCATCGCCCTGGCCTCGACCGGGTCGATCGCCGATTCCACGCGGTCGGCGCCCCTGAGCGGCTATCTCACCGTCTGGTCGATCTCGTCGGCTACTGCTCTCGCCGCCGCGGTTGTGCTGTTCGCGAGCCGACGCGACTCGGAGACCTGAGCGGAATACCACTAGCGGTTTATATAAGTCAGTTATAGACTTGGATCCGTGATTTCCTCCGTTCCCGGCGAGCCCGCCGACGACCTCGTGGTCGGCCACGCCCTCGCGCAAGTCCTCACGTGGATCCGGGAGTCTCGTCCCGGTGCCGATCTCTCGGCCTCGAGCCTCAGCGTGCTTGCCCACCTCGACTCGGTCGGGCCGCGACGCATCACCGACCTCGCCGACCGCGAAGGCATCACCCAACCGGGCATGACGACCCTCGTGAACCGGCTCGCCCAGACCGGACTCGCCACGAAGTCGGCCGACCCGACCGACCGGCGCGCCGTGCTCGTGGCGATCACCCCGCACGGCACCGAGCGGATCACCGCACACCGAGCGGCGCGAGCTGAACTCATCGCCGCCCGCCTCGTCGACCTGGACGACGACGACCAAGCCGCTCTCCGAGCGGCCGTCCCCGCACTGTCCAGGCTCGTCACCGAACCTTCAGCCACCACATCTCCCAGAAAGCCCTGAGGTCTTCTTCGTGTCACACCACTCCCCCACGCCCGCAGTCGAGGGCGCCACATCGAGCCCCTTCCACCAGAACCGCGCCGTGTGGGCCGTCGCCTTCGCCTGCGTCGTCTCATTCATGGGCATTGGGCTCGTCGACCCCATCCTGAAGACGCTCGCCGGCCAGCTGAACGCGACCCCGTCGCAGGTCGAGCTCCTCTTCACGAGTTACCTCGTCGTCACGGCGGTCGCCATGCTGGGCACGGGATGGGTCTCCAGCCGGATCGGCGCCAAACGGACCCTGATTGCCGGGCTTGCCCTGATCGTCATCTTCGCCGCCTTGGCCGGCTCGACCAACAGCATCTCGGGCATCGTCGGGTTCCGGGCCGGCTGGGGTCTCGGCAACGCCCTCTTCATCGCGACCTCCCTCGCCGTGATCGTGGGCTCGGCGTCGGGCGGCTTCGCCGGTGCCATCGTGCTCTACGAGAGCGCTCTCGGCGTCGGCATCGCGATCGGCCCACTCCTCGGCGGTGTCCTCGGGCAGATCAGCTGGCGCGGGCCGTTCTTCGGAGTCGCGGCGCTCATGTTCATCGCCCTCCTGGCCACGTTCTTCTTCCTGCCGGCAACACCCAAGCCGGCCCGCAAGCAAGGCATCACCGAACCACTGCGAGCCCTCAAGCACCGCGCGTTGGCGACGACGAGCATCGTCGGGTTCCTCTACAACTGGGCCTTCTTCACCCTGCTCGGCTACTCGCCGTTCCTCATGGGAATCGACAGCCCGATCCGGCTCGGCCTGGTCTTCTGCTGCTGGGGTGTGCTGGTAGCCGTGTTCGCGGTCTTCGGCGCCCCATGGTTGCAGCGACGCTTCGGCACCCCGAAGACGCTGTACGTCAACTTCGTCCTGATGGCGATCGACCTCGCTCTGATCGGCATTTTCCCGGGCAACCACGCCATCGTCATCATCTGCGTCATCATCGCCGGAGCATTCATCGGTGTGAACAACACGCTCGTCACCACCGCCGTCATGAGCATCGCCCCGGTCGAGCGTCCCGTCGCGAGCGCCACCTACGGCTTCGTCCGCTTCATCGGAGGCGGCATGGCTCCGTTCGTCGCCGGGATCCTGGCCAGCCACCTCAACGACCACATCCCGTTCCTCCTCGGCACGGCGACTCTGCTCGCCGCAGCGATCGTGCTGAGCACCGTGCACAAGGCGCTCACCGCGGCCGACGCGGGCGAAGTGGCGCAGCCCGAGCCGGATGCCCTCGCGGCCCAGGAGAACGCCAACCCGTTCCCCGAGGCGACGACAGTCGGCAACGCCGACTGACGCCCGCCGCCCGCCGCCCGCTAAACCCTCGCCGCAGGCCGTCGCGGTGGTCCTAGGACCGTTGCGGCGGCCGCTGCCGAGGGTTTAGCGGTGAACGAGTCTCAGGGGCGGGAGAAGGAGCCGTGGCCGGGGAGGAGCGTGAAGCGCGACCAGCGGTCGGCGGCCGCGACGAACGTCTCCGTCGCTTGCGCGACGTCGTGGTGGAACATCGGGTGGAGCAGCTGCCGGCCCACAGCCGTCGAGACCGCATGGCCCGTGATCAGGGCATCGCCCGTGGCGACGACGGCGTGCGACGGCAGGAGGTAAGCGGCATGCCCCGGCGTATGGCCCGGCGTCCACTCCGGCACGACCCGCTGGCCGCTCAGCTCCAGTTCGACGCCAGCCGTGACGGGCTCGACCGACTCGACCGCGACCTCGCCCAACCCGCCGGCCCGGATCGCATGACACATCCAGCGCGCGAACCGCGCCCGATAGAGGTGTGGCAGCACCTCAGAGGCCGCAACCTGATACGTGACCTCACGCCGAATGTTGGGGAGCTCCGCCGCGAGCGCAACCACGCTCGTCTCAGGGTCCCGCGCCAGCAGAGCGCGAATCGACCCGACGTGGTCG
>JAODMX010000319.1 GCA_025464735.1 Frondihabitans sp.
CAAACGGAAGCGCGACGATTCGGGGCGTCAGGTGCGCGGTGGTGACCTCGCCGCGCTCCACCGCTCTCTGCATCACCGTCTCCATCCCCGAGACACGATCGGCGAGGATCTGGCCACGAAAATCGGCCGGCGTCGTCCCGGTCTCCTGGTAGAAGGCTCCCAGTTGGACGCTGATGACGGCGGCCATCGCTGAGCGGGTCTCGTTGGCCCGGGTCAGCATCTCGATCACGTCGCCACGGAGGGTGCCGGTATCCGGGATCGGCTGGGGTTCGAGGCTCATGAAGTGCTGGACGGCGGCGACGACAAGCGCCTCACGGTTTGGCCATCGCCGGTAGAGCACGGGTTTGCTCGTGCCTGCGCGTTCCGCGATGGCATCGAACGTGAACGCGGCGTAGCCGCTCGCGACCAGTTGCTCCCACGCGGCAACCAACAGCGCGTCTTCCAACTCGCGACCCCGCCGACGGGTGACTCCACTCGCTGAATCTAGATCCACTTGCGTATCTTATCGCGCGATGATACCTTCATAAGATACTGATGCGTATCTTAAAGGAGAGTGACATGAGTGATTCAGCGGCCACGGGCAAGCTCGACCCGCGGGTCATGAGGGTCGCGATGGTTCTCATCGTCGGTGGCCTCGCCGTGGTCTTCGACACGACGATCGTGGGCGTGGCGCTGCACACCCTCGCGCGCGAGCTGCACACGTCGGTCTCGACCATCCAATGGGTGAGCACCGGCTATCTCCTCGCCCTCGGGGTCACGGTCCCTCTGGTGGGGTGGGCTCAGAACCGATTCGGTGGCAAACGCCTCTGGATGTTCGCCCTCGCGGTCTTCCTCGGTGGATCGATCGGATCCAGCCTGGCCTGGAGCGCTGCCAGCCTGATCGCCTTCCGCGTCGTGCAAGGCGTCGGCGGCGGGCTCATGCTGCCGCTGATGGCGACGCTCGTGATGCAGGCGGCGGGCGGCAAGTCTCTCGGCCGCACGATGTCGGTGGTCACCCTCCCGGCGGTGCTCGGTCCGATCCTGGGGCCGGTCCTCGGCGGGGTGATCCTGAACTGGCTCGACTGGCGCTGGTTGTTCTCCGTCAACGTGCCGTTCTGCGTAGTCGGCTTCGTCCTGGCCTGGAAGCTGCTGCCGACCGACCTGCCGACTGCCCGCCGACCCCTGGACGTGCTGGGACTTGTCCTCCTCTCCCCCGGCATCGTCGGGATCCTCTATGGGCTCTCCAACGCCAGCAAGACCGACGGCTTCGCTCGGGCGGACGTCCTCACCCCGATGCTGATCGCGGTCGCATTCCTGCTCGCGTTCACGATCTACGCGCGGGCGAGGGGCGAGCGGGCACTGGTCGACGTTCGCCTCTTCGCGCATCGCTCCGTAGCCTCGGCATCCGCGCTTCTGTTCCTCTCCGGCGCATCTCTCTACGGGGCGATGCTTCTGCTCCCGCTGTACTTCCAAGACGTGCGCGGCGTCGACGCGCTCGGCGCCGGCTTGCTGCTCGCGCCCCAGGGAATCGGCACTCTCTTCAGCCGCACGCTCGCCGGACGCCTGACCGACGCCGTCGGCGCCAAGTGGGTCACCCTGATCGCCTTCGCAATCGTCGGCGTCGCCACCATCCCCTTCGCCTTCGCCACCGCGAGCACCAACGAATGGATCCTGATGGCCGCGCTTCTGGTCCGCGGCTTCGGCCTCGGCGCCGTCACGATCCCCCTGATGACCGCTGCGTTCGTCGGGCTCGAACGTTCCGACGTTCCGAACGCGAGCATCATCACGCGAATCGCTCAGCAGGTCGGCGGCTCATTCGGCGTCGCGCTGCTCGCCGTCATCCTCGACGGTGCCGTCGCCCAGCTGACGAGTGGCGCATCATCCGCGACGGCCTTCGACCAGGCGTTCTGGTGGTCGATCGGCTTCACAGGCCTAGCCGTCGTGCTCTCGCTGCTGTTGCCCGGTCGTCCTGTGCCAGTGGCAAGTCAGGCCGCAACCCCTGCAGCCGCCCGCGCTCGGTGAGACGGCGCGACGAGTCCGTCAGGCTACGACACCCACAGGAACCCCTACGGGTTGATGCGAACGAAGTGGTGCGGGGCATCCCAGATCGGTCGAACGGTGATGTGGCCGCCAGGCTTCGGGGCATCCATGATCATGCCGTTGCCGGCATAGAAACCGTCGTGATCGTCGGTGTTGAAGATGACGAGGTCGCCTGGAACGGCCTCGCTCTCCGGGATCGTCTCACCGATGGCGTCTTGAGACGGCACGTAGTGCGGCAGGTTGATGCCGAACTGGGCATAGACAAAGCTGATGAAGCCCGAGCAGTCGAAGGCTGCGGGCGTTTCACCCCCGTGAAGGTAGGGGGTACCCAGGTACTGCAGGGCGACCTGGAAGACCTGTGCGCGATCGAGCGGGTCGTGTGAATAGAGCGGGTGCGCGAGGTACTCGGCGGCAGTCGGGCCCGTGTAGACCATGTTGGTGTCGGCGAGACGTGCGGCGATGACCGAATTCTCGTACGAGGTCACGGGGGTAGCGCTGTAGCCATCGCGGGCAGCGACCGTGTCGGCGACAGTCGAGGCGACATCGAACTGCTGCCCACCGGTCGGGTTCGGCGTGGTCTTGATGCCGGTGCTGGCTGCATAGGCTGCGCTGCCGTCGACGTGGTTCAGGACGGGCAGAACGCTGGTGGCCAGGATCCCGGCGATCACCGTGGTCACGGCGAAGCGACGCGCACTCGTGCCGAGGGAGTTCTTGGCCGGACGGCTGGTCGCGACTCCGGCGGAACGAACGGCGCGGGTCGCTGATCCGAGACGACGGCGTGGTTCAGGAGCCTTGGCGGCGGCCGGTCGGTGAGTCGCAGCCTCCGGGGTGGCGGCAATGTAGCTCTGGCGACGACCCGTCGACGACGGAGCATGGAGCGGAACGGACGAAGCCAGGGCCTGGCCCGAGACACCGTTCGACACAATCGGGAGAACGGCCGTGACGACTGTTTCGACGACGGGCGACGGGAGGGTGGGAGCTTCGACCGGTGTGGCGCGTCGACGGCGGCTCGGCTCGGCGACGGCCGGAGCGACGGACTTCTCGTCGAGGGGTGCCTGAGCGGCCCGACGTCCGCGAGCTGGCTGCACCTCTGCCACGACCGGCGAAGCCGGGGCGACCGATGCCACGACAGCGGCCGCAGCCTCGCGGGCCGCGCGCGCCGCGCGTCGGGGGCTCAGCTGCGTGTCGAGCTGCGGCGGAGCAGAGGGCAGAACGGCGAAAGAGGCCGCAGCAGCGGTGTCGACGGCGGCGGTCGGAACCTCCGCATGGACACGACGTCGGCCGCTCGGACGCTCAGCTGACGGGGTGCCCGCGGGGTCGACGACGCCAGACACGAGAGTGTCGAAAGTCGGGTCTGTCGAATGCATCGTCATCCACCCTAGGGGGTAGTCCGGCCCCAGACCAAGCCTCGTGTCCTCGCTCGGCGCATCATCCTGAAGAATGACAGCTGGTGAGTAAACCTCAGTCGGATAGCTGATTCTTCGGGGAAGTCGACAGTCGCACGACCCAGGTCGGCATCCGTGCCCGAACGCGCCACGGGCCCCGCGTCAGACTCTCGCCACCAGCTGCGGGTACAGCGCGGTGATCGGCGCCGCTAGTCCGGCCTTCACGTCGGCACTGACCTGATCCGCGAGAACCTCGAACTCGCCGGACTCGAGGCCGTCGTAGGCGGAGCGGACAACGTCGACCGCCTCGCCCATCTCGGCTTCGATGCCCACGGTCATCGGCGTCGCGGTGTAACCGAGGTGGAGACCGAGCACGTGCGTCCCCTGCGGCGCGAGCTCCAGGCGGAAGGAGTTCGTCGCCGACCAGAGAGCCGCCTTCGTGGCCGAGTAGGTGCCGCTGATGCCGATCCAGCTCAGAACGGAGTGGACATCGATCAGAGCCCCACCGCCGTTCCCGCTCAGGACGGGAGCGAACGCTCGCGCAACACGCACGGCACCGAAGAAGTTCGTCTCGAACAGTCGACGGATCGATTCCTCTGAGCTCGACAGCAGCGAGTTCTCGTCCCGGAGCGAGATGCCGGCGTTGTTCACGACCAGGGTCACGTCGCCAGCGGCAGCGACAGCGTCTTCGACGGACGCCGCGTCGGTCACGTCGAGGCGGAGCGGCACAATGCGGGAGTCGCCCCACTCGCGCGGGGTCCGTGCGCTTGCGTAGACCTTGGCGGCACCGCGCGCGAGGGCCTGAGCGACGAACTGTTCGCCGAGCCCTCCGTTCGCTCCGGTGACCAGGACAACGGCGCCAGTGAAGGTGAAGGACATGAGGTTCTCGTTTCTCGAAGGGTTGAATTGCTAATTGCAACCCAGGATCCGAGAGATCATTCCCGGCTGTCGGAACTTCGCTCGGGATACGCAGCCGTGCGCTCGAAGGTGACCTCGTCGACCGACAGCGGGTGCGCATCCTGCGACATGAACGAGACGGTCACCGGGCCTCCCCCATCGACCGTGCGCCGATCGACGGTGGGGCCGTCAGCGCGCGGCTCATGTTCGTCGCCCCACTGCTGCAGCGCGGCGAGAACGAGCTTCAGGTCGAGGCCTGCTCGGGTCGGGTGATAACTGAACCGCTGGCGCGAGCCCTCGTCGCGGTAGGGACGCTTCTCGAGCACTCCACCATCGACCAGACGGTCCAGGCGGTCCGTGAGCACATTGGAAGCGATTCCGAGGCGGCGCTGCAGATCGGCGAACCGGGACTCGCGATAGAGGAGCACCTCACGCAGCACCAGAAAACTCCAACGATCGCCGAGGATGGTAAGCGAACGTTCGATCGAGCAATACGGCGTCACCGGTGTCAGCGCGATCCTCGTCACCATGATCAGCGGCCCTGACGTTTTTTGAACGGCTTCGGCTCACCCTTCACAACGGGCGCGCGCCCCTGGCCTTTCGACGCCTTGGCCTTTCCCCCTGGCGGGCGGGGCGGCGCAGGAGGCGGCGTCGACGGCTTAGCGAGTTCGAGCTTGGCCTGGACGACCGCCTGCTCGCCAGCGCGGGTCAGCCGGGTCTCGCTCGCCTGCGGGTCGAAGAGCGGCCGGCCGCCGTATTCACGCTCCACCGCGGCGATGGACGACATCAGCTTCTGACGGGAGATTCCAAGGCGCTGCGAGGCGCGGACGAAGTGCAACTCGTCGGCCGCCACGACGAAGTGCTCAAGCTGACTGGTCTTCACGTGTCAACGGTACCCTCGCTTATGGATGACAACTCCGCCCACGATTTCTGTGTGAACCTGCCCTCCGCCGAACTGACTCATCCGTTCGGTTTCGAGACGGCCGTCTACAAGGTGCGCGGCAAGGTCTTCGCGATCATGCCCCTCGACGCAGAGGGCTCGTCAATCACCCTCAAGAGCCCTCCCGACGAGGCCGCCGAGCTCGTTCGCGAGCACAGGGCGATCATTCCCGGCTATCACATGAACAAGCGGCACTGGATCACGGTCGATCTCGACGGCGACCTGCCGGACGGTCTCGCAGAGGAGCTCATCGAGGCGTCCTACAGAAGTGTCATCGCCACGCTGCCGAAATCCCGCCGGCCGGTCGCCTGACTCGCTGAGCGGCGGTTCTAGCCCCCCGCAACAGCCCCGGAGGGATTCGCATTGCGGCTGCCGTCAAGGGCGGGTCGACCGCCCGTCTCTACCGGCACTCCATCGACGGGAGCCCCGAACTCGGGCGTGTAGGTCGCGTTGTGCCGGAAGGTGTCGACGAAACGCTGGAGACGCGGATCCGTTGCGCTCGACACTCGAAGCTGGTGCCCCCAGGCGCTGATCACGATCTTCGACGGCAGGTCGTTCGACGCCCACGGCGTGAGATCGACGTACCGGTTGGCGTTCGTCACGGTGG
>JAODMX010000478.1 GCA_025464735.1 Frondihabitans sp.
GCCGCCTGCGAAGACGTCCTCGTGGCGGCGTACCGGAACGACGGGTTCCCGGCGACGATCATCAGGCCGTCGCACACCTACGACCGCACCTCCATTCCGGTGACCGGCGGCTGGACGGTCATCGACCGGCTGCGCCAGGGACTCGAGGTCGTCGTGCCAGGAGACGGCACCTCGCTCTGGACGCTCACGCACCACACCGACTTCGCGAAAGCATTCGTCGGCCTGCTCGGTCTTCCGGCGGCGGTCGGCGAGGTCTTCCACATCACCTCCGACGAGGCCCTGCCGTGGAACGCGATCTACACGACGCTCGCCGCCGCCGCCGGAGTCGACGACCCTCGACTCATCCACGTCGCCAGCGAGTCGGTGGCCGCGGTCGAGCCCGAGTGGGGGCCCGGGATCCTGGGAGACAAGGCCCACTCGGTCGTCTTCGACAACACCAAGGTGAAGGCGTTCGTGCCCGGTTTCGTCGCGACGATTCCGTGGCAGGTGGGGGCCCGCGAGATCGTCGAGTGGTACGACGGTGATGCCGCGCGCCGCGAAGTGGACCCGAAGGCGAACGCGGCTTTCGAACGGCTGATCGCCGGCGCGAAGGCGTTCTGAACGACCCGGATTCTCCGCGAGCGAACACGGCCAACATTGGACATGTCCAGCGTTGCCATCGCGGGGTTCCGGTGTCTACGGTTGATTCATCAGTTCCCCCAACTGATACCGCCCCCGGTCTTCCAGGTTTCCCCCCCATTTTCCTGATGGCCCGGGGGCATTTCTCTGCCCTGACCGTGTTTGCCGACCGCACGGGGTGCGCACCGCGTCAGCGCAACTCGACCCGACTGATCAGCTTCTCGCTGCGCGTCAACAGGTCGTTCTCCCCCGGAGTGAGCGCGAAGTCCGGGTTCAAGAACATCTGGTCGCGGACTTCGACGACCAGCCGATGCACCTGATCGAGCGGGGTCGCCTCGCCGCCCGGAACGCGCGCGCCCGGCGGAAGCAGCAACCGAGGCGCCTCGGGCGCCGTCCGCTCCCTGATCCTTTCGAGCCCGTCGACGAGTTCCGGTACCTGCCGCGAGAGCCGACGCCGCTCCCGCCGACCAGAGACCGACGGCACCGCGAGCCCGATCGCCACAAGGAGGACCGCGACGAGCAACAGGCCCCCGTAGCCACGATCCACCTCGGACGAGGCGTGGTCGAGGCCCGCGATTCGCAGCACGTCGCGCACGAGGAGGAGGAGCGAGGTGAGGACGGAGGCCGCGCATCCGGCGATCAGGATCCGGATCCCGACCCTCACCGGACGAGGCGCCGACTGATAGCCGGAGCGGAGGCAGGTGATCCCGGCCGCGGCCACGACGACACCGAAGTAGAGGAAGTGCGCCTGCGAGTAGATGGCGGCAGCGAGCTGCCCGCCGTAGACCGTCATGAGGTTGGTGACGGAGCCCTTGTCCATGTCGATGCGGAAGAACGCGACCGTGTGGATCACGAGGGCCAGCACCGGCGCTATCCACAGCCACCGGAGACGTTCGGTGGCTCCGACCGCGCGACGGACGGCGAGGTAGAAGAATGCCGCGGAGCCGACGAGGAAGCTCTGCTTGATCAGGTCGGCCACATTGACGTCGCCGAACGGACGGTCGACACCTCGATAGACGGAATGCAGCGAGAGAGTGAGCGCGATCGCCATCAGGACAGTGGAGATCAGCACCGACGAATCTCGCCCCTTGCGCAGCGACAGGGCGAGGACGACCGCTGCGACCCACAGGATGAAGGGCGGCGCGATCTGGATCATCCGAACACGCCGAGAAACCTCGACAGACGTTCGGGGCCTCGACGGATCGCCCTGGAGAGCGCGTCCGCAAGCAGCTCGGCGGCGATCTCGGTCGAGTCGTCGAAGTGCGACCGCTGTCGGTCGAAATGGTCGAGGACGAGGTGACCTACCTCGTGAAGCACCACCGCATCCCGATGGCTGGCGGACAGCGGGGGTGCGATCAGGATCTCGTCGCGGTCCTGCCGCTCGTTCCACCAACCGCAGGTCTTCGTGCCCGCGAGCGCAGGCAACTCGGTCACGGTGATCGGGCGCCGACGAAGACCGGCCACGTGGGTGATGACGCCGGTGACAGTGAGGGCATCAGGGAGGGTCAGCAGGTCGAAGGCGCGTGCACTGAGCTCTTCGCCCCGGCGCTGGGCGTCTCGCACATCGTCGCGGCTCCCCATGGCTCCATAGTAAGTCGGCGGCAGGTCGCTGGCAGGCTCCCGGCCGACCGCGGGCGCCCACTGCGCAGCCGCGACCTCAGGCGCCCGCGGCATCCTGGCTGTCGAGGTAGTCGGCGATGGCCTCGTAGGCGGCCGGATCGGTGTCGCCCAGGTTGCGCGCCGCGAAGTTCTGGACGCGCGCGCGGCGGAGGGCGCGGATGAGATGCATCTCCGAAGCGATGGTCGCGGGAAGCTCCTCGTCACGGCGCAGGTAGTCGATTCCGACGCCGAAGAGCTCTGCCAGACCGCCGAGGAGGGCCACGTCCCGGATCCGCCAGGAGTCGCCGCTCAGCATGTAGCCCCAGCGAGCGCGGGACAGCGGGATCCCCCGCGCCTCGAGAAACCCGCTGACCTCGTTGAAGGTGTACGCAGTGCCACGGACGGCTTCGACGTGATCGAGAAGGAGGGCGAGCTTTCGCGCGAGCTCCCGTGGCACGGGCCCGTCCCCATTCGGAGCGAGAACCATGGTCAGGAATCCTCTCGTCGTTCGGCTCAGGCTACCGCCGTCGAGGGCGCGCCCGGCAATTGGAGGCCTGACATGCTTCCGGGCCGCTTAGAATCAGGGCCATGACGACAGGCCAGCCGTCGCGGGGGAGTTCCGACGGTCATCATCCCGACATCGATGCCGCAGCCCGGCAGCTCGCCTTTGCCTCCGGGCTGTCGTCAATCACGCTGCGTCGCCTCGTTTCGGTGTCGGGCCTCACCCCCGGGTTGATCGCCCAGCACGAACCGTCGATGGCAGCCCTTGTCGCTCGCACCTTCGAGGAGCTTGCGACAACCGAGATCCACCAGACCGAGGTCGAACTTGCCGCACGGGCGACGGCCATCGACGGTCTCCGCACGCTCGTCGACAGCCTGCTGCACGCCAGCCACGACAACTTCAACTCGATCTGGGCCGACGCGTGGAGCATCGGCCGCCGAAATGCGCCCGTGGCGAAAGCCGCCCGCGACACCATGGTGCTCTGGAATGCGCTGGTGCACGGCCTGGTCGCGGAGGGTATCGCGAAGGGCGAGTTCACCGACGTCGACCCCGACCTCGTCGCGATGCAGTTCTTCGCCCTCATCGACAGCACCACGGCCTATTCGCTGGTCGGTTACCTCACCGACGACGAGCGCACCCGCGTGGTGCTCCGGACTCTCGAGATCACGCTCGGCCTCCCGGAAGATGCGCTCTCGCAAAAATCGGCGATGCCCGGCGGCCACTCACCGCACCTGCTCGCAGGCACGGACGAAGGGTCGGGCTGATCAGTGCCCGGACACCCTGTCGGCCAGCCGAGCGAGGGCTGCCGTGCGCGAGCCACCCCGCGCCTCCTTCCGGTCAGCCGCCCGATACGAGGCGTAGATGCCCGAGACGCCAAGCCACCGAAGCGGCTCCGGCTCCCACGGCTTCGCCAGGTGGCCCACCCACGGCATCCGCATACGTTCGGTGTCGTTGCCGAGGACAAGGTCGGCGAGCGTGCGGCCGGCAAGGTTGGTCGCCGTGACGCCGGTGCCGACGTACCCGCCGGCCCAGCCGACGGCGGTCGCCGGGTCGAGGCCGACCGTCGCCCTCCAGTCACGAGGAACACCGAGCACTCCGGACCAGGCGTGGTCGATCGCTGCGTCGCGAGCGGCGGGAAACATGGAGTGCAGGATCCTGGTCAGTTCCGTCACGGTTTTGAGAGGGGTCGTCCCGTCGACGTCGATCCGCGAGCCGTAGCGATAGGGCACGCCACGGCCGCCGAGAGCGATCCGGTCGTCGGCGGTGCGCTGGGCGTACATGTAGACGTGCGCCATGTCGCCGATGACGTCGCGGTGCTCCCAGCCGAGCGACTTCCACGCCGCGTCGTCGAGGGGTTCTGTCGCGATCATCGACGAGTTGAGCGGCACCCAGTCTCGGTGCGACGCAGCGAGATTCGCCGTGAACCCTTCTGTGGCGCGGATCACGTACTGAGCGCTCACGATTCCCTTGTTCGTCACGGCTCGACGCGGTTCGATCGTCTGCACCGTCGTTCCCTCGAAGATCGGCACTCCGAGACCCTCGACCGTCATGGCGAGACCTCGCACCAGCTTCGCGGGCTGGATCCGGGCCGCGTGCGGGTGGTGGAGACCGCCGAGAGTCCCGTCGATGCTGATGCGCTCGAGGCTCTCGGCCGCCGTCAGGCTTGTGGTGTCCGCCTCGGGCCACTCGGCCTCCGCCCTCGCGAAGGAGTCGAGGCGTGCCTTCTGCGCCGGGGTGCGGGCGACCGAGAGCTCGCCGCCCTTCACGATGTCGGCGTCGATCCCCTCCGCTGCGGCCACGCGAATGACCTCGTCGACGGCGTCGTTCATCAGCGTCTGGAATCGCCCGACGACCTCGCGCCCGTGCGAAGCGAGGTACTGCTCGCGCCCGCCGGTGATGCTGTTGGTCAGCCAGCCGCCGTTCCGCCCAGAGGCGCCGTATCCGGCGAAGCGCTTCTCCAGCACCACGACGCGGAGTTCGGGCCTCGCCCGCTTGAGGTAGTACGCCGTCCACAGCCCCGTGTAGCCGGCCCCGACGATCACGACGTCGGCGTCGAGATCCCCGTCGAGGGGTGCACGCTGCTCCGGGACTCCCAGCGAGGAGTACCAGAACGACACGTTCCCGTTCGTGATCACGACGACCGAGCCCCGGATCCGACGATCAGCCCAGCGCCCCGACCGACGCCAGCGCGGTGCGAAGGAGTGCGCCCCGACCGCCCTCCATCTCGGCGGCGATCTCGGGGCTGGCCGCGACCAGCGGGCTCATCCAGGTGATCTCGAGGGCGTCCTGGCGCGGGTCGCAGGTGCCGGTGACGGGGACGACGTAGGCGAGCGACACGGCATGCTGGCGCTCGTCCGTGTACACCGACGTGCCAGGGAACGGGAAGTACTCCGCCACCGAGAACGGCACCGGCGAGGGCGGAAGCTGCGGGAAGGCCATCGGGCCCAGATCTTTCTCGAGGTGCCGGAACAGCGCGGTGCGCAGGGACTCCCCGTACATCACGCGGCCGGACACGAGCATCCTCGTCATGGCGCCCTCGCTGTCGGCACGCAGCAGCACGCCCACCTCGGTGACCACACCCTGGCCGTCGGTGCGCACGGGGACGGCCTCGACGTACAGGATCGGCAGGCGCTGCCTGATCTGGAAGAGCTCCTCCTCGGAGAGCCAGCCGGAATTGGGATCGGGGGTCTGGACGGAACTCATGCCCCATTCTTACCTGCCCGACGTTGCGAACGTGTGACGCCGCCCGCTAAACCCTCGCTGTCGGCTGCCGCGGTGCGCCTAGGACCACCGCGGCAGCCGGCGGTGAGGGTTTAGCGAGGCCTAGGCTGAAAGCGTGCCCCCGATCGACGCCTCCGCCGTCCGCTGGTCCGTGCCGGAGTCCGAGCGGAGCGGCAAACCGCTGATGCTCCTGCTGCACGGGGTGGGCTCACACGAGGGCGACCTCATCGGCCTCGCCCCGTACCTCTCGTCTGCGTACGTCTACGCCTCGCTTCGGGCGCCGCTCCCGTACGGCGGCGGGTGGTCGTGGTACCCGCTCACAGAACCGGGTGCGCCCGACAACGCCGCAGTCGACGTAGCCGCCGACGAGGTGCTGGCGTGGCTCGACGATCTGCCCTCCGCGCATCCTTCGATTTCGCTCCTCGGATTCTCCCAGGGCGGTTCGCTCTCCTTGCAGCTGCTGCGCAAGAGACCCGCGGGCTTCGACTTCGCCGTGGTCCTCGCCGGGTTCGTCGTGCCGGGCGCTCCCGAGGAGGTGGACGCCGCGGTTGCGCGGGTCCGCCTACCGGTGTTCTACGGTCGCGGTGACGTCGACCAGGTGATCCCGGGCGAAGCGGTCGCACGAACCGAGGACTGGCTCGAGACACATACCGAAGCGGAGTCCACCGTCTACCCGGGACTCGCCCACGGCGTCTCGCAGGAAGAACTCGACGACGTCAACGCGTTCATCGGACGCGTGCACCCCGCCTGATCGGAGACACGCCCCAGGGCGTGTCCCCGAATTGGTCGCAGGTGGTGGGTGACCCGGTCTCGCGGGCTGCAAGGCGGACGACGCAGGAGGCTGCTGCGCAGCCTTCAAGGAGGACAACGCCGCAGATCGCGCGATCCGGGCCGCCCACCACCCGTGAGGAATTGGGGGACACGCCCTAAGCTCACCGCTATGACGACATTCGTGGTCGCAGGCGACGCGGCCAGAGTCCACCCGGCCGAGCGGGGCACTATCCGGCTGGCGGTCACTCTGACGGGTGCCGACCGGTCGCAGGTGACCATCGACACCATCGCGACGCACAACGAGGTCGTTACCGAGGCGAGTGCACAGGAATCGCTGGGCGCCGTCATCAGGTGAAGCAGCGATCGGGTCTGGGCGGAAGAGTTCCAGGAGTACCCGCCGGGAAGCGACCAGTCCGTGCGACGCTTCCGTGCCCGCTCCACGGTCGAGGCCACTTTCGTCGACTTCACCGCGCTTGCCGAGTGGGTGAGCGACCTCGCGGGACGTGAGGGTGTGCACATCGAGGGCCTCGACTGGACCCTGACTACGGCAACGCAGGTAAAGCTCGAGCGCGAGGCCCGGATCGAGGCGGTCCAGAACGCTGTGACGAAGGCCGCCGATTATGCGAGCGCTCTCGACCTCGGGACGCCGACGCTCGACGCCGTGTTCGAGGCGGGCCTGCGCCCCGGGCTCGGAAGCGGTGGCGGCGCGTCCGTCGCACGAGCCAAGACGATGTCGAGTCCGGCCCACGACGGCGGCTCCTTCGAGCTCGCCCCGCGCGACATCGAGGTGACAGCAACGATCTCGGCGGACTTCACGCTGTAGGGCGTGTCTCCCAATTGCTCGCCCGTGAGGAATTGGGAGACACGCCCTAGCCACTCACACCCGCTTGAGCAGAGCCAGCAGCGTCACCCGCTCCTCCTCCGACAGGTCGCCGAAGAAGCCCTCGAACAGGTCGTCGACGACCGGCTGCGCGGACTCGAGCGTGGCGCGGCCCGCCTCGGTGAGGTGGTGCTCCACGCGGCGACCCTCGCCGGGCCGGCGCTCGACGAGCCCCTGCGCGACAAGACGCGAGGCAAGCGTGCCGAAAGCCTGGTCGCTCTGGAAGGTGCGCTCCGCGAGGTCGTGAGCCGAGGATCCTGGTGCTCTCGAAATCGCGCGAAGGGCGTCCCATTGCGCGAGGGTCGTGCCCTGCACCGCAAGCAGCCTTTCGATGGCGCGGTGGTGTCGCCACTGCGCCTGCTTCACTTCGCGGCCGAGTTCACCGAGGTCTGTCGCCATGAACTCAGCTTATCAGCTTGTTTATATCAACATGTTGATTTACAGTGATCGACATGGACATCACCGCACTCACACTGACCGAGACCGGCCTCGAACCCGGCACCGCACCCACCGCCCTCGTGCTCCACGGCGGCGGCGGCCCCTTCACCGTCGCGAACATCGCCGAACACCTCGCGGCGACCCACCACGTCATCACGCCCACCCATCCGGGCTGGAACGGCACCGCCCGCCCCGACGACCTCGACTCCATCCCCGGGCTCGCCCGCCTCTACCTCGATCTACTGGCCAAGCGCGACCTCCACGACGACGTCGTCATCGGCTCCTCGCTGGGCGGTTGGATCGCCGCCGAAATGGCGGCCACCGACGCGGCCGCCCGCATTGGGCGTCTCGTCATCATCGACGGTGGCGGCATCGAGGTGGAGTCCGAGCCGATGGTCGACTTCTTCTCGCTCGACCCCCGCGGGGTGGCGGAACACTCGTGGTACGACGCCGACGCGTTCTTTGTCGACCCGGCCACGCTGGATCCTGCGCGGGTCAGAGCCCAGAGGGCGAACATGCAGACGATGGGCGTCTACGCGGGCGACCCCTACATGCACGACCCGGCGCTCCCGGCGCGGCTGGCCGACATCACCGCGCCCACCCTGCTGATCTGGGGCGCGGCCGACCGTGTCTTCACGCCCGGCTACGGACGCGCCTACGCGGGCTTGATTCCCGGCGCGCGCTTCGAACTGGTCGAGCGAGCAGGGCACCTGCCGCACCTCGAGCGCCCGGAGGTCACGCTGGAACTCGTCGACGCATTCGCTGGGGCAGGATCCGCACCACTGCGATAACCAGGAAGACGCACGGAGCCGAGATGGCCACCAGGTCGAAGCCGGTGAAGCCTCCCCCGATCCGACCCGCGTCCGACTGGCCGATCAGGCCGCCGACGAACGAGCCGACAGCCATCGCCCCGACCACGCTCGCGCTGAGCCAGGCGACACCCTCGGTGAAGACCTCCGGGCGCACCTCCTCGTGCAGCACCCGGTTGCTCGAGATCGTGAACGGCGTGATCGTCGCGCCGGCGAGAAGGCCCAGTGGGAAGAGCCAGGCAACATCGGGGGCGAGGGCGAGAGCGCTCCAGAAGATTCCGACGGCCGCCGACGCGAGGAGCAGGAGGCGGTAGGGCGGGATCCTGGGCGGGATCGCACCCATGAGGAAGCCACCCGTCACGCTTCCGATCGAGTAGGCGGTGAGCACGAGACCGGCGATCTGTGGAAGACCGGCGTCGGTGGCCCAGGCGACCACCGTGACATCGTTCACGCCGAAGGTCATCCCGAGGACGACACTCGAGACAAGGAGCGCCATGATGCGCCTCGAACGCCAGGGAGCGAAGATGTGACGCTGCCCGGCGGCGACGGGCGCGATCGGCACAAGATCGGCTCCGCGTCGGAGCCAGAGGAACCCGACGGCACCGAAGATGCCCGAGAGGACAAGGCCCGCCGCGGAGTTGATCGTGCCGGCCACGAGCGCCGCAAGCGCCGGGCCGAAGACCCAGACGAGATCGTCGGCGATCGCCTCCAGAGAGAAGGCGACGTGGATACTCGGACCAACACCGAGGAGCGCAGACCACCGGGCTCGCGTGTAGGCGCCCGCGGGCGCGATGGATGCTCCCACGACGAGCACCGCCACCGAGACGAGGACGAGGTTTGCGCCGCCGGCACCGCTGGCGCCGATAACGATGAGCAGCGCGATGGCGAGAGGGTGCACGATCGCGGCGACGAGGAGGGCACCACGCTGCCCGCGACGGTCGGCGATCCGGCCGAACACCGGCCCGATGAGCGCGTTCGCGGCGATCGCGACACCGGACTCGAAGCCCGCGACTGCGAACGACCCCGTGGTCGAGCGTACGAAGAAGAGCACACTGAAGCCGACGATCGCCAACGGGATCCGCGCGACGAGACCGGCCCCGACGAGGTGCCGCCGATCGGGCTCCGAGAGGAGAACGGCGTAGCCCCTGAGGCCGCCCGACTTCGGCGTCGTCACGTGTGTCCCTTTTGACCGGTGGAGAGAAGCGTCCAGATCCGGACGCCCCACCCCAGCCTACGGCGTGCCCTCGCCGGCGAGGACCGGGGTTTCGGCCGGAGTGCCACTGCCGCGGCGCTGGTACCTCGGCCGAAATCGCGGTCTCCCCGCGGGATTACCAGCGGGAGTGAACTGCCCTGCGGAAGTAGCGGTCGTAGAGGCGCTCG
>JAODMX010000343.1 GCA_025464735.1 Frondihabitans sp.
AAGGTGAGGCCGTGCTCCTCCTCGGCGGTGCGTCGTACCCGGAGATCGCGGAACACCAGGGCACCAGCCAGTCCAACGTCTACAACCGAGTCGGGAAGTCGCTCACGCTGGCTCCCTACGCCAAAGCGGTGGGGAGCGTCACACGAGTCTCCGCGGCGAGCCTCCAGGAGGCGCGGGCGGAGTACGCCCAGGAGGCGCCGCCGGATGACGGAGTCGGTGACGACTCGGGTGACTCGCTCGCGGACCGGATCCCCCTGATCCTGGGATCCGGCCCGCTCACCACGACCGACATCGTCGCCGCCCTGACGGACTACCGCCGATCAAGCATGCTCTCCACACTGTCCCTTTTGGCCCGCCAGGGCCGGATCCGGCGCGTGGGCCACGGCGTCTACGCCCTGCCGTGACCCCGCCCAGCCCCGTCGCCGGCGCGCGCTAGACCAGGTCGAAGTGCACGAGCTCCTCGTCGGTCAGCATTCGCGAACGGATGAGGAAGCGCTTGCCCTCCGGGCTCTCGACGCTGAAGCCGGCGCCGCGGCCGGGGACGACGTCGATCGTGAGATGCGTGTATTTCCAGTACTCGAACTGGCTGCGTGACATGTACACCTCGATCGGCTCGACGCTTTCGACGTGCAGGTCGCCCAGGTGGACGTCGACGGAACCCACGCGGAAGAACCCCACGGGGTAGCACATCGGTGAGCTTCCGTCGCAGCAGCCGCCCGACTGGTGGAACATCAGCGGACCGTGCTTCGCCGTCAACTCGACGAGGAAGCTCGCTGCCTCAGGCGTCACGTCCACCCGCGACAGCGTCGACGAACCCGAACTCGTCGGCGCTGTCGGCATCAAAAGAATCCCATCGGGCCGTCGGCGTACGACACGAGGAGGTTCTTGGTCTGCTGGTAGTGGTCGAGCATCATCTTGTGATTCTCGCGACCGATGCCGGACTGCTTGTAACCGCCGAATGCTGCTCCGGCCGGATACTGGTGGTACGTGTTCGACCAGACGCGCCCGGCCTGGATGTCCCGGCCGGCCCTATACAGCTGCGCACCGTTTCGGCTCCAGACGCCCGCGCCGAGGCCGTAGAGGGTGTCGTTGGCGATCTTGATGGCGTCGTCGTAGTCGGTGAAGCTCGTGAGCGACAGCACCGGTCCGAAGATCTCCTCTTGGAAGATACGCATCGAGTTGCGGCCCTCGAAGATCGTCGGGTTGACGTAGTAGCCGTCCGTCAGATCGCCGCCGAGGTCGGCCCGGTCGCCGCCCAGCAACAGCTTTGCGCCCTCCTGCTTGCCGATGTCCATGTAGCTCAAGATCTTCTCGAGCTGGTCGTTGGACGCCTGGGCGCCGATCATGGTGTCCATCGCCAGCGGGTTACCCTGCTTGACCTGCTTCACGCGTTCGATGCCGTCACCGACGAACTGGTCGTAGATGGAGCCCTGCACGAGCGCGCGCGACGGACACGTGCAGACTTCACCCGAGTTGAGGTTGAAGAACGAGAAGCCCTCGAGCGCCTTGTCGTAGAAGGCGTCACGTTCGTCGGCGACGTCCGCGAAGAACACGTTCGGACTCTTGCCGCCGAGCTCCAGCGTGACCGGGATGAGGTTCTCCGAGGCCATCTGCATGATGAGGCGACCCGTGGTCGTCTCGCCCGTGAAGGCGATCTTCCGGATGTTCGGGTGCGAGGCCAAGGGTGCGCCCGCCTCGATACCGAAGCCATTGACGATGTTGAGCACGCCGGCCGGCAGGAGATCCTGGATCAACTCCATGAAGACGTGGATCGAGGCGGGCGTCTGTTCGGCAGGCTTGAGCACGACGCAGTTGCCGGCGGCGAGAGCCGGAGCCAGCTTCCAGACAGCCATGAGGAGCGGGAAGTTCCACGGGATGATCTGGCCGACGACGCCCAGCGGTTCATGGAAGTGATACGCCACCGTGTCGTTGTCGATCTCGCCGGTGGAGCCCTCCTGGGCGCGGATGGCGCCCGCGAAGTAACGGAAGTGGTCGATCGCGAGCGGGACATCCGCGGCTAGGGCCTCGCGGATCGGCTTGCCGTTGTCCCAGGTCTCGGCCACCGCCAGCATCTCGAGGTTCTCCTCCATGCGGTCGGCGATCCTGTTGAGGATGAGCGAACGCTGGGCGATCGTGGTCTTCTTCCACGAGTCGAAGGCGCGCCAGGCTGCTTCTACCGCTCTGTCGACGTCGGCGGCGTTGCCGCGGGCGACCTCGGTGAAGACCTTCCCGTTGACCGGCGACGGGTTCTCGAAATACTGACCCGATGCGGGTGCGACGTATTCACCCCCGATGAAGTGGTCGTAGCGCGGTTTGAACTGCACCTTGGCGTCGGGTGATCCCGGTGCGGCGAAGGTGTTCGGAGGAGTGGTGACGGTCATGGTCGTGTCCCTTTCGACATCGTTGTCAAAAGCACCGCGATCGCCGGGTGGGCTCAGCGGTGCCCTACCGGGCACGCTACGCCTCACGAGGTTGCGAACCGTTGCGGGGTTCAGAGCCGGTCGAGCAGCTCCAGCCGAGCCACGAGGCCTGCTCGCCGCGGCGATTTCGG
>JAODMX010000356.1 GCA_025464735.1 Frondihabitans sp.
CGCGTCGTCGCCCGGATCCTTGCTCGGATCGACGACTTCGACCGGGTCTGGTCTCGCTTCCGCGACGACTCGCTGGTCAGCCGAATCGCCACGACGCCGGGGCGCTACGCCCTGCCGTCGGAGGCGGGGCCACTCCTCGACCTCTACCGCACCCTCTACGAGGTGACGAGCGGAAGCGTCAGCCCGCTCGTCGGGCGTCGGCTGGAGCACCTCGGCTACGACCCCGACTATTCGTTCCGGGTCTCGACGGATCCGGCGGCCGTGCCGGTCTGGGACGACCGCGTGCTCTGGGACGACACCCACCTGACCACCACGAGCCCGGTGACGATCGACGTCGGTGCCGCAGGCAAGGGGTACCTCGTCGACATCGTCGCCGGGCTCCTCGACGACGCGGGGATCGACGACTACGTCGTCAACGCTTCCGGTGACCTCCGACACCGCGGTTCTTCGCCCGTTCGCGTTGCCCTGGAGCACCCGTTCGACACGACGATGGCGATCGGCGTCGTCGAGCTGCACAACTCGTCCGTCTGCGCGTCCGCTCCCAACCGACGCACCTGGGGCGACGGGCTGCATCACATCATCGACGCGACCACCGGACTGCCGACCACGGCTATCGCTGCCACCTGGGCCTTCGCCTCCACCGCTCTCGTCGCCGACGGTCTAGCGACCGCGCTGTTCTTCGCCGACCACGCGGCGCTCGCCGGCACGTTCGAGCTGGCGTCGATCCGAATGTTGGTCGACGGTCGCGTCGACGTCTCACCGAACTTCGAAGGGGAACTTTTCTCATGAGCTGGCTCGACGACCTCACCGGTCGCGTCACGATGTACCGCCTCGTACTCCTCGGCCTCCTAGCGATCCTCGCCGAGGCCCTGATCGTGTCTGCGTTCGGCAAGATCGCGTACGCGCCGTTGCCGATCCTCGCGAATGCCGCCACCGCGGTCGTAGCGACCGCGGTCAGCAATCGGCTGATCGCCCTCGTCTTCCGGGTCAGACCGCACACCGAGTCCTCGATCGTGACCGGCCTGATCCTGGCCTTCCTCTTCACTCCGACGCTGACCGGTGCCGGACTCGGCGCCGTCGCCCTTGCCGGCGTGATCGCCTCCGCGAGCAAGTACCTGCTCGCCGTCAGACGGCGGCACGTCTTCAACCCGGCGGCGCTCGCCGCGGTCGTGATCAGTATCGCCCTGCCGAGCGCCTTCCCGGGGTGGTGGGTGGGGTCGCCCTGGATCCTGCCGATCGTGGTCGTGGCCGCTTTCGTCGTGCTCTTCCGCACGCGCCACCTCACCGTGGGGATCGTCTTCGCGATCGTGGCGACGCTGACCGTAGCGATCGCCTCGATCGCGTACGGCTCGTCCACGTCGATTGCCCTGTCGAACGCACTCGAGTCGACACCCGTCATCTTCTTCGCCGGCTTCATGCTCTCCGAACCCCTCACCCTGCCGCCGCGTCGCTGGCAGCAGCTCGCGGAGGCCGTCCTCGTGGGGCTGCTCTTCGGTATCCCCTTCCATTTCGGTCCCGTCTACGGCACCTACGAGCTCGCCCTCGTCATCGCCAACCTGCTCGCGTTTGCGGCCGGTCAGCGCCGCGGGATCCGTCTTGCCTATGTCGGCCGCACGCAGCTGACGCCGACGAGCTGGGAGCTGTCGTTCCGGCCGGCCAAACCCGTCTCGTTCGGAGCGGGGCAGTACATGGAGCTGTCACTGCCGCATGCCCGGGCGGACGTCCGCGGACAGCGCCGGACCTTCAGCGTCGTGTCGCCGCCCGCCGAACCGGACATCGTGAAGTTCGGGCTGAAAGTGGCAGAGCCGTCGAGCAGCTTCAAGTCAGCGCTTCTGGCGCTCGCGCCGGGAGACACGGTCGCAGGGACGAGCGTCGGCGGCGACTTCCTCCTGCCCCGCGACACGTCCGCTCCCCTTCTGCTGTTCGCGGGCGGCATCGGCATCACCCCGTTCGTGAGCCAACTCGCGCACTTGCGAGCCACAGGCGATGACCGGGATGTCGTGCTGGTCTACTCCGTGTCGTCACCCGACGAAACCGCGTACGTCGACACCCTGGCAGGCGGGCGAACGCGCGTGCTGCTGATGGCGCCGACAGCGCCCACCGCGCCGCTGCCTGCGGGCTGGGATTACATCGGGCCCGGCCCCGTGACGCGGTCGACCGTGGACCGCGCCGTTGCCGATGCCGCGTCACGACACGCATTCGTGTCCGGGCCGCCGCGACTCGTGCGCGAGGTGCGGAGGATTCTGCGGCACGCCGGTGTGCGGAGCGTCACGACGGACGCGTTCTCGGGCTACTGAGCCGGCGCCGCCGCTGCGCTGGACTGAGCAACGAGTACGGTTTCGCGCATGAAGTACGTCTTAGACGGTACTTCGTGCGCGGAATCGTACTTTTTACGGACGACCCGTCGAGCGTGGGGCCTGCGCTCCCCCGCGAGATGAAAGCCCTAGGAGACAGGCGACCAGCCGAGGTCGGCCGAGGCCAGAGCGGTCGCGCGCCGAAGCTGCGGCAGCAAGGCGAGCACGCCGTCGTGGTCGAGGGACAGCGTCGGCACCGAGATCGAGATCGCCGCAACAGCGCGCCCGGATCCGTCGCGCACAGGGGCGGCAATGCAGTTGATGAACGACTCGTGCTCCTCGTGGTCGACGGCGAAGCCCAGCGTCCGCACGCGCGCGAGCTCGCCCATCAGAGCGGGGCCATCGGCGATGGTCCGCTCCGTGAACGGCGTGAACGTCAGCCCGGCCACCAACTGGGCGCGAGCACCCTCGTCGAGATCGCCGACCAGGACCTTCCCCACGGCCGTGCAATAAACAGGCGCCGTGAGGCCGACCCGCGAGTACATCCGGACGCCCTGCTGAGCATCGATCTTGTCCACGTAGACGATGTCGCTGCCCTCGAGCGTCGCCAGGTGCACCGTCTGACCGGTCGACTGGTTGAGCGCCTCAAGGTGTCGACGAGTCACCGAGCGCACGTCGCGCTGCGCGAGAGCGCTGTTGGCGAGCGCGAAGAGTCGGCTGCCGAGCGCGTACCGATGATGCTCGTCGTGCACGACGAACCGGTCGGCCTCGAGCGTGCGAAGCAGGCGAAGCACGGTGGTCTTGTGCACCATCGCCACCGACGCCAGCTCGTCGAGCGACTTCGGGCCCGTCTCGAGGGTCACGAGCAACTGGAGCGCGCGCCCGAGACTCTGACTCATGGCATCAGGCTACGGGGTGGATCAGTCGGGGCGGATCCGGCACGAGGGATCCCACGTGATCGCCGCGCGACGAGAGCGCGACGACCGCGAGACGGTGGGCCTGGACGAGGCACTCCCGGACGTCCGCTCCACTGACGAGGGCCGCAAGGAATCCGGCCGCGAACGCGTCCCCGGCTCCGATCGCCTCGACGACATCGACACTGTGCGCGGGCACCTCCACGCGCGACGAGCCGTCGAAAGCGATCGCGGCGTTCGCGTCGTTCTTGAGCACCAGGATCCTGGGCTCCGCGAGCCGTGAACGGACGGCGTCGGGGTCGGCGGTCCCGAACAGTGTGGTGGCTTCGCTCGCGCCGAGGAGCACGACGTCGGCGCGGCTGGCCAGGTCAGTAAGCGCGGCGATGCCCTCGGCCTCGCGGCCGAACCACAGTGCAGGGCGCCAGTTCACGTCGAAGCTCAGGAGACAGTCGTCGGCGCGACGCTCGGTGAGGGCGAGGCAGAGGTCGTGGGCGCCTGCGGAGAGTGCCGGCGTGATTCCCGTCAGGTGGATCAGGGTCGCCCCGTCGAGGGCCGCCCTGACTGCAGGCCTCTCGAGGTAGGCGGGCGACAGCCGACTGCCGGCCGACTCGGAACGGTAGTACAGCATCCGGCTCGCGCCCGCTTCGAGGTCGAAGGGAGCCCCGGATCCGGAGCCCACCTCCTTGATATAGAGCCCGGTGCGCCGATGCGCGTCGACTTCGATCGCGGACACGTCGACCCCCTGACGAGCAGTCTCCGCCACCACATGGCGCCCGAAGCCGTCGCCGCCGACGCGGGTGAGGAGCGCCGTCGGGATGCCGCGGGAGGCCAGCCCGACCGCCACATTCAGCTCGGCTCCGCCGATCCCGCGGCTGAACACGTCGGCGTCGTCAAGGGGGCCGGGAGCCACGGGGACGAGCACGGTGAGGGCCTCGCCGACGGTGGCGACCTTTGCGGGTTTCACGAGAGTGAGGCTAACCTAGGGCGACAAGGTGCGCAATGTCCGTTGCATTCTCTGCAACGTGATCATTCGACACTCCTGCTCATGCCACGCGATGAAGGGTCTCATGTCGTCTCCCGCCTCCCCCGGTGCCGTCGGCGCCTCGTCTGCCGCCCTCTCGGCGGTATCCTCCGACGTCGCTTCCGACCCCTCTTCCGGTCTCTCTTCGGGTCTCGAAGCCATTGGCGCAGACCGGGCCGTCGTCGTCGTTCGGGCGGAGGCGATCCCCGACCCCGCCGCGCTCGCGAGCGCACTTGTCGAGGGCGGCATCCGGAGCATCGAGTTCACCTTCACCACCCCCGACGTCGAGCGCATCGTGCGGAAGGCGGTCGCCGCCCAGACAGGAGCGGTCATCGGCGTCGGCACGGTCCTCAACCATTTCCAGGCGGTCGCGGCCATCGACGCCGGGGCGCGCTTCCTCGTCACTCCGGGGATCGCGCCCGAAGTCGGTGCCGCCGCCGTCTCCGCGGGAGTTCCTCTGGCCATGGGCGCCTTCACCCCGAGCGAGGCCCTCTCGGCACTGCACCTCGGGGCCGAGGCGATCAAGATCTTCCCCGCCGAGACGCTCGGCGCGCGCTACTTCGCGCACCTCCGCGGCCCCTTCCCCGGCATCAAGCTGATCGCGTCGGGCGGCATCGACGAGTCGAACGCGCGCGCTTTCCTCGACGCGGGCGCGACCGCCGTGACCGCGGGATCCAGTGTGGTCACCGCGCGCCTCATCAGCGACGGAGACTGGGCCGCGATCACTGCCCGCGCCCGCTCCTTCGTTGCGTCGCTCGGCCCGGCCCCCGCACGCTGACGCGCGCGAGTGGCATCGCGTTTGTGAGGTTCGCTTCGCGCATTTCCGCGAAGCGAAGCCGTCATGGGCGACGCGTCAGGCGCTCAGCTCAGCGAGGGTGGGCGGGGTGGCGCCGGCTCGGGAGACCGTGACCCGCGCGCTACGGAGCGCCACCTCCGCGACAAACCTCAGGTCGGAAGCGGCGACGGAGCCCTGGCGGAGCGTGAGGTCGATGCCCGACGACAGGATCGCGTAGAGCATGCCGGACATGAAGGCGTCCCCCGCGCCGATCGTGTCGACGACGTCGACAGGCAGCGATGGCAGCCGCAGGCGATCAGCCGCGGACGCGATGAGGCAGCCCGAGCCGCCCCGCGTGATCGCGACGAGTGTGGCACCGGCCGCGAGATAGCGGTCGAGCACGCCGTCGAGGTCGAGGTCGGGGTGCAGCCAGGCGGCGTCCTCGTCGCTCATCTTCACGACGTGGGCCAGGGCGGCCAGGCTGTCGACCCGCGCGAGGGCGGCGGTGCGGTCGGGGGTGACCCCCGGCCTGACGTTCGGGTCGAAACTGAGAAGCGCGCGCGCTCGAGCAGCGTCGAAGAGACGAAGCACGTCGTCGGCGCCTGGCGCGAGCACGGAGGCGATCGAGCCCGTGTGGATCAGGCGAGTCTCCTGCGGTGCTTCGATGGCGCCCGGATCCCAGGCGATGTCGAACTCGTACTCCGCGTGCCGATCGACCTGGATCGTGGCGACAGCCGTCGAGGTGCGGGCATCGGTGATCGACGCAGGATCCAGCGCCACACCGACCGAGGCCAGGTGCGCTTCGAGCGCGGCCGCTCGCTCGTCGCGCCCGATGCTCGTGCGCAGACGAGTGGCGAGACCCAGTCGGGCGAGCCCGTAGGCGACATTCATCGGGCTGCCGCCGGGGTGCTCCCGGTGGTCGGCACCGTCGACGACGATGTCGACGAGAGCCTCGCCGACGACGAACACGGTGGGGGCTGCTTCTGGCATCGCGGGTTTCTCCCTGGTGGTGGCGGGCATGCTGCTTCGACTGTATTGCCCGGGCACGGCAAAACCCTCGCCGCCGGCCGTGACGGTGGTCCTAGGACCACCGCGACAGCCGACGGCGAGGGTTTAGCGCGGCGAGGGTCGCTACGCGGCGAGCACCGGGTGCTCGACCTGCGCCTCGAGCAGACCGTCGGCGGCAGCCAGCCGCACGACATCACCGACCCCGAGCGAACCCAGAACGAGCAGCTCGGCGATGCGATCGTCGACCTGCCGCTGGATCAGGCGACGTAGCGGGCGCGCGCCGTACTCGGGCTCATACCCGTTCGAGGCCAGCCAGTCGACAGCGCTCTCGTCGGCCGAGAAGCCGATGTCCTGCGTAGCCAGACGAGCCGAGGTCTCGAGCAGCATCAGCGATACGATCTCGCGCAACTGGGACCGGTCGAGCTTGCGGAACAACACGATCTCGTCGATCCGGTTCAGGAACTCGGGCCGCATCGCCTCACGGAGCTTGCCCATCACGCGATCGCGCAGGGCCTTCTCCGAGCCGAAGCCGTTGCCGGCATCTCCCGCCTCGCCGCCCATCGGCGTGAAGCCGAGCGCACCGCTTCGAGAAGCGAGGAACTCCGAGCCGAGGTTCGAGGTCATGATGACCACCGTGTTGCGGAAGTCCACCGTGCGCCCCTGACCGTCGGTCAGACGACCGTCGTCGAGCACCTGCAGCAGCAGGTTGAACACGTCGGGGTGGGCCTTCTCGATCTCGTCGAGAAGGATCACCGAGTACGGGTTCCGGCGCACGCGCTCGGTCAGCTGACCGGCCTCGTCATAGCCGACGTACCCGGGAGGGGCGCCGACCAGTCGCGACACGGTGTGACGCTCGCCGAATTCGCTCATGTCAAAGCGCAGCATGGCGCCTTCGTCGCCGAAGAGCGACCCGGCGAGAGCCTTGGCGAGCTCGGTCTTGCCGACGCCCGTCGGGCCGAGGAACAGGAAGCTGCCCGTGGGGCGGCGTGCGTCGCCCAGCCCGGTGCGACTCCTGCGGACGGCCTTCGCGATCGCCTCGACGGCCTCGTCCTGACCGATGACGCGCTCGTGCAGCTCGGTCTCGAGGAGAGCGAGCCGCGAGCGGTCGCTCTCGGTGAGACGGGCGGCGGGGATGCCGGTAGCGCGCGAGATCATCTCGGCGATGTCGGACTCCTCGATCACGGCGTCAACCGAAGTCGACGAAGCAGCCGGATGCACGGACGCGGCTTGGAGACGCTGCTCGACATCGGTCATACGGTCACGAAGACCGGAGGCCTCCTCGTAGCGCTCCGCGGCGACAGCCTGGTTCTTCGACGACTCGAGGTCAGCGAGCTCGGCCTGAAGGGCTGAGATATCAACGACTGATCCGAGACGCAGACGGCGACGCGCACCGGCCTGGTCGATGAGGTCGATCGCCTTGTCGGGCAGGAACCGGTCCGAGATGTAGCGATGCGACATCTCGACAGCGGCGGCCAGAGCACCCTCGGAGTACGTGACTCCGTGGTGCTCCGCATACCGCGGTGCGAGACCGGTCAGGATCTTGATGGCATCCGACACGGACGGCTCCGGCACCTGAACGGGCTGGAATCGACGCTCGAGTGCGGCGTCCTTCTCCACCCGGCGGTACTCGCTGAGGGTGGTCGCGCCGACGACGTGGAGTTCACCGCGGGCGAGCCGGGGCTTCAGAATGTTGCCGGCGTCCATGCCGCCGTCACCGCCGGATCCGGCGCCGACCAGCGTGTGCAGCTCGTCGATGAACACGATCAGCTCGTTCTTGTGCGCGGTGATCTCGTCCACTACCTTCGTGAGGCGCTCCTCGAAGTCGCCGCGGAAGCGGGTTCCCGCCACCATGCCTGAGAGGTCGAGGGTGACGACACGCTTGCCACGCAGCGACTCGGGCACGTCGCCGTCCACGATCGCCTGGGCGAGCCCTTCGACGATCGCGGTCTTGCCGACACCGGGCTCACCGATCAGGACCGGGTTGTTCTTGGTGCGACGAAGCAGGATCTCAACGGCCTGTTCGATCTCGTTGACCCGGCCGATCACCGGGTCGATCTCGCCGGCTCGTGCGAGCGCAGTGAGGTCGGTGCCGTAGGTATCGAGCGTCGGGGTCTCGGACTTCTTGCCATCGGGGCCGGTCGGAGTAGCAGCGGTGGGCTGCTCGCCCCGGGCGAAGGACTGCATGGCCTCGGGCGTGACGCCGGCCGCTGACAGGAGTTGCCCGGTGACGGTGCCCCGGTCGACGACGAGAGCGAAAAGCAGGTGCTCGGGGTCGACGTAGGTCGAGCCGAAGCCGCGTGCGGCCTGAGCTCCCTCGAGCAGGAGTCGCTGGGCCGCGGGCGACAGCCCGGGCTGACCCGGGGTGGGCTGCGAGGAGGCGCCTGGAAGGCGACCCTCGATGGAGCGCACCAGCGCGTCGGCATCGGCTCCGGCGTGACGGATCAGGTCGCTGGCCGGCGATTGGCCGACCATGACGCGAAGAATGTGCAGAGCGTCGACCTCGGTGTGGCCGTGCTCGGTCGCGTACTTCGCCGCCTCGGCGACGAGGGCGTGGCTGCGGCTGCTGAGCAGCTGGTCGAGGTCGACGGGTCGACCGTATTGGGCGCGACCGTCTTGGGTCGACCCTTGCCCGTTCAGCAGGCGGGCGAGGATCTCGTCGAACGATCCTTCGCCCTCCGCTGCGGGTCCGAAGATGTCAGGCAATGTACCTCCAGGGATAACTTGAGTACCTTTGACTCAAGTTAACGCAGGGGCAATCCCGACATTCCCGGATCCAGAAAAAAGTTGAGCGAGATCGACTCAACTAGTTCTTGTAGATGCCCTCGGACAGCAGCTGGGACGCCTTGGTCGCGAACTCCCCGCGCACCAAGACCTCGTACCGACCGGCTTCCATCGTCTTGACCGACGAGAAATCGCGCTGGCCCCTCGTTGCCGCGTGGCCGATGAGGCCGAAGATGCCGCCCCAGACAGCCCCGAACACGATGGCCGTGATGATCACGGCGATGAAACTCACCTTCGGAATAAAGATCCCGAAGAGCAGGCCGATGACGAGACCGAACCAGGCACCGCCGACCACACCTCGCCAGGCGGCTCTCCCGTTCGTCAGACGACCCGACACGTTCTCCACGGTACGGATGTCGTGCCCGACGATCGACACGTTCTGCACCGGGAAGCCTTCGTCAGAAAGATGATCGACCGCCCGCTGAGCGTCTTCGTACTTCGTGTACGTCGCGACGACCTGGGGGTAGGAGCCACCCACGAAGGCACCGACACCGCCCAGTGATTCTGCGGCGGATCCGGTGGTCTCGGCCGCCTTCGGCGCGGGGCTCTTCTCGGTCGGAGAAGTGGATCCGGTCGGGGCGTACTCGCCGTAGGCGGGGCGCTCTGGGCGCTCGGGCCGTTCGGGATCGTTCTCGTTCGCCATGATGTCTCCTCGTGATCGAAAGCTCGTGTACCCCAGAGTGGCCGAGTTTCCTGACGATTGGGGGAGGAGACGGAATCCGTGCCGATCCCACGGGATATGGTCGCGGGTTCGCGGGGCGAAGACCTCTACAGCTCGACCGTGAGCAACGGCTTGAGATACCGACGCACCTCGAGCCCCATGTCGACCGACTCCCGGTCGAGGAGCCACTGCACCTGAAGGCCGTCCATCAGGGCGATGAGGCTCTTCGCCACCCCGAGTGGGTCGACACCCTCGGCAAGCTCTCCGCGCTCGGCGGCGACCTTCAGCGCGGCGTAGGCCGTGCCGACGGTGTAACTGTAGCGATTGACGAAGTACTCGTGGGCCGGGTGGTCGCTCGACGTCGCCTCGGCCGAGAGGATGCAGTGCAACTCGACCAGCCCCGGGATCGTCTCGTTGTAGTCGACGAGGTTCACCAGCCCGCGGATCGTCTCGATGCCGGCCGCCGGGTCCAGGTTGATCCTCGTCCGCGCCTCGTCGTCGCGCAGCGCGAGCACACCGGCGAGCAGGTCGCTCTTGCTCGGGAAATGGTGCAGGAGGCCGGCCTGGCTCATCCCCACCCGTTCGGCGATGTCGCGGATCGACCCACTGCGGTACCCGGAGGCCGAGAACACCTCGAATCCCGCCAGCAGGATCTCTTCACGCCGCCGAGCGGTCTTGGCGTAGCTGCCGCGCGGGCCCCCGGTCGAAGTCATTGGAGAAGCGTACCTAGTCCCGCGGTACCGAAGTGAGTCGGATCGCCAGATACTGACGTGCGGGGAGCGGAACGCGGAACGACCCGCTGAAGGTCCCGGGAAGTCGATCGATCGTGAGGTTCCAGGTGTCGATGACGTCAACGACGTAGTCGCGGCCGGACGGGGCGATGACATCGCGGTAGCTCGGCCGGTTGAAGCCGAAGTACGCGATGCGCACGTCGTCGCCACTGCCGCCCCAGGGAAGATCCCAGTCGCCAGGAAGCGGCTCGATCACGCCGCCCGGCACCTCGGCCGTGAGCTTCGCCAGGAAGCCGATGCGACTGGGCGACGTCCCGACGAGGACGCCCCCCTTCGACCACCAGAGCTCCTCGCGGTCGTTGAGGTAGGTCTCGCCGTGTCCGACGTAGCCGCCACGGATGGCACCCTCCCAGAAGCGCCTGGTCATCTCCTCGCCGGTGATATTGCCCCAACCCTGGTCGATGTCGCCCTCGTAGGCGCACTCATCGATGACGACGGGCTTGCCCCATTCAGCACGCCACTCGTCGGTGTTCTCGGAGGTGCGGTAGACGTCCAGCCGCTGCATGCTGCAGTGCGTGATCCACGACTTCGAGTAGTCGTAGAAACCGAAGCAGTTGTGGATCGAGTTGAGATGCCTCGTCGGGTCGTTCTCGGTGACGATGCTTGCGAGGCGTTCCCAGTCGTCGAGGCTCTTCGCCCAGAGGAGGTCGTACTCGTTGGCCATCGACCACCACACGTTGCGGAATGCCTGGAGCCGGCGCACGACGTACTGCACGTACCGATCGTCGGCGGCGCGACCCATGTCTGAGAAGCCCCATCGGTCGTAGGCGTGGAATAGGATCAGGTCGGCCTCGATGCCGAGCTCCTCGAGCTGCAGGATCCGGCGCTCGAGGTTCGCGTAGAACGCCGGGTTCGGTCGGGTGAAGTCGAACCCCTCCTCGAGCGAGCCGTCGAACGGGTAGAGGTCGGGTTCGTTCGAATTGAACAGGTAGGCCTTGGGGAACACGGCCATGCGCATCTTCGTGAACGGCGCGTCGGCGAGGGTCCGGAGGGTCTCCTCCTGGAGGGCCTCCGGCTGGTTCGTCCACGCGTACGAGGTGGTGCCGATCGGCAGGTAACGGGTGCCGTCGG
>JAODMX010000357.1 GCA_025464735.1 Frondihabitans sp.
GAGGTCCTTCAAGACGGCGGCGAAGATGCTCGCGAACTCGTCGATTTCGGCATCGCCGACGATGAGCGGCGGTGCAATACGGATACTGGAGTCATTGGCGGCGTTCACGATGAGGCCTGCCGCCAGAGCGCGCGCAGACACCTCGCCCGCGATCGGCTCCGTCAGACCGACGCCGATGAGAAGACCACGGCCGCGCACCTCTTCGACGAGCGGCGAACCGATCGCTCTGATGACGTCGCGGATCTGCTGCCCACGAAGAGCAGCATTCTGGATCAGTCCGGCCGACTCGATCTCGCCGAGAACGGCGTTCGCAGCCGTGGTGGCGAGCGGATTGCCACCGAAAGTGGAGCCGTGCTGGCCGGCCTCGAAGAGGTCGGACGTGCTGCCGAAGGTGACGAGAGCCCCGATCGGGACTCCGCCCGCGATGCCCTTGGCGATGGTGACCGCGTCGGGGACGACATCCAGTTGCTGATAGGTGAACCAGGATCCCGTGCGCCCGACTCCGGTCTGGATCTCGTCCAGCACTAGCAGGGCTCCGTGCTGCGACGTCAGCTCGCGCGCCCGCTTCAGGAAGCCTTCGGGAAGATCAACCACGCCGGCCTCCCCCTTGATCGGCTCGACGATCAGACCAGCGACGGTGTCGTCGATGGAACTCTCGAGAGCCTCGAGGTTCGACTCGATGTGCTCGACGCCGGGAACCATCGGTTCGAAGGCCTCACGTAGGGCCGGCTTGCCGGTCAGCGCGAGGGAGCCCATGGTGCGCCCGTGGAACGAGTTCTGCAGCGAGAGGATGCGCGTCTTGCGCCCGTCCGCTCCCCGGTTGAGACGCATCAGTTTGAAGGCCGCCTCGTTGGCCTCGGCCCCGGAATTGCCGTAGTAGACCCGGCCGCGATCGCCCGCACCGGTGATCCGCTTGAGGCGCTCGGCGAGTTCGACCTGCGACGGGGTGGCGAAGTAGTTGGAGACGTGCACGAGAGTCGCGGCCTGGCTCGACAGAGCGTCAACGAGTACAGGATGCGCGTGCCCGAGAGAGTTCACAGCGATCCCCGCAAGGAAGTCGAGGTAGCGCTTTCCGTCGACATCCCAGACGGAACAGCCCTCACCGCGGGCGAGCATCACCTTCGGCGTGGTCAAGGACTTCATGATCGAGTCACCGAATCGGCGCTGCCACGTGCCTTCGGTTGTCGTTGTGGAGGTGGTGGTCATGACTGTCCTTTCTTTTTACTGTTGGGGATGACCTCGGTGCCCGCACCGCGCTGGGTGAAGATCTCGAGGAGGATGGAATGCGGGATCCGGCCGTCGATAATGGTCGCACCCCCGACTCCTGCGACGACGGCGTCGAGGCAGGCGGTCATCTTGGGGATCATGCCGGACTCGAGCCGCGGAAGCAGCTCGGTCAGTTCGTCGACCGTGATGAGGGCGACGAGCGACGTTCGGTCCGGCCAGTCAGCGTAGAGGCCGGGGACGTCGGTGAGCATCACCAGTTTGGAGGCCTGGAGCGCGATCGCGAGGGCGGCAGCAGCCGCATCGGCATTCACGTTGAGGGCCAGGTCGCTGTCGGCGTCGTTCACGGCGATCGAGGAGACGACCGGGATCCGGCCCGCCTCGATCTCGGCGAGCACACGCGTCGGGTCGACATGAGTGATGTCGCCCACGTGGCCCAGATCGAAGACATCACCGTCAACCTCGACACCGCGCTTATGACCCTCGAAGAGCCGTGCAGAATCGGTGCCGTCGCTGAAGACACCGCGCGCAAGGTCGCCGTGCTCGTTCATGAGGTCGACGATCTCGCGGTTCACCTCACCGGCGAGCACGTCGCGGACGACCGAGATGGCCTCGGTTGTCGTGACGCGGTAGCCGCCGCGGAACTCGCTCTCGATGCCGGCCGCCTTGAGCGCAGCCGAGATCTGCGGACCGCCGCCGTGCACGACGACGGGGTGCAGACCGACGTGGCGGAGGTAGACCATGTCTTCGGCGAACGCCCGCTTGAGATCGTCGTTGATCATGGCATTGCCGCCGTACTTCACGACGACGATCTTGCCGTTGTAGCTCTTGAGCCACGGCAGAGACTCGATGAGCGTCGCGGCCTTGACGGCGGCGATGGCCTGTTCTGTATCCATCGTCACCGCCTCAGCTCGAGTACGCGCTGTTCTCATGCACGTAATCGTGCGTGAGATCGTTGGTCAGGATCGTGGCAGTCGCCTCGCCCGCGTGGAGATCGACGAGCACGTGCACGCTGCGCGCACTCAGGTCGACCTCATCACTGGGACGATCGGGCGCGCCCTTGGAGCACACTCGCACACCGTTCATCGACACGTCGACGTTGTAGGGGTCGAACTCGGCCGTCGTCGTGCCGATGGCGGCCAGCACTCGACCCCAGTTGGGGTCGTTGCCGAAGACCGCGGCCTTGAAGAGGTTGTTGCGGGCGATCGACCGACCGACCTCAACGGCCTCGTCTTCGGAGACCGCGCTGCGGATCTCGATCGCGATGTCGTGCGAAGCACCCTCGGCGTCGGCCTGAAGCTGCTCGGCCAGGTCTTTGCACAGGGCAGTGACCGCTCGGGTGAATTCTTCTGTCGACGGCGCGACCTCCGACTCGGCGCTGGCCAACAGCACCACGGTGTCGTTGGTCGACATGCAGCCGTCGGAGTCGAGCCGATCGAAACTCACGCGAGTCGCCTCGCGAAGCGCGTGGTCGAGGCCTTGCGCGGGAACGTCGGCGTCGGTCGTGAGCACGACGAGCATCGTGGCGAGGCCCGGCGCGAGCATGCCCGCCCCCTTCGCCATGCCTCCGATGCTCCAGCCGTCGCCCTGGACAACCGCCTGCTTGGGGTGCGTGTCGGTGGTCATGATCGCCGTAGCGGCGTCCAGCCCGCCGTCTGGCGTCAGGGCGGAAGCGGCCGCTCTGGATCCGGCGATCACCCGGTCACGGAAGGTCTGGTCGCCGGTGCCGATGAGGCCGGTCGAGCACACGACGACATCGCCGGCGGAGACCTCGAGCGCCTCGGCCACGGCCTCGGCGGTCGCGTGAGTGGTCTGGAACCCGAAGGCACCGGTGAAACAGTTGGCGCCACCGGAGTTGAGGACGACCGCTCTCGCCTGCCCGTCGGCAACGACCTGCTGAGACCAGATGACGGGGTTGGCCTTCGCACGGTTGCTCGTGAAGACAGCTGCCGCGGCCGAGCTCCGCCCGCGGTTGACGACCAGTGCAACGTCGGGCGTACCGGACGCCTTCAGGCCGGCCGTCACTCCGGCCGCCTCGAATCCTTGAGCCGCGGTAACGCTCACGGTGCCACCCCATTCACGGTCAGACCCAGCGTCTCGGAGAGACCGAGTGCGATGTTCGCCGACTGGATAGCGGCTCCCGCCGTGCCCTTGACGAGGTTGTCGAGAGCCGAGATGACCACCACCCGGCCCGCCGCCTCGTCGACGGTGAGGCCGATCAGGGCCGTATTCGCACCGAGGGTGTCGGCTACACGGGGGTAGTCACCGGCCGGCAACAGGTGGACGAAGGGCTCGGGGTCGTACGCGAGCTCCCAGGCGCGACGGAGGTCGGGCTCGGTGACGCCCGGTGCGAGTCGCGCGGTCGTCGTCGCCAGGATCCCACGCGCCATCGGCACGAGGACCGGGGTGAACGAAAGTCGCACGTCGGTGCCGCCTGCCACCCGAAGGTTCTGCTGCGTCTCGGGGACGTGACGGTGCGTGCCACCCACACCGTACGCGGAAGCAGACCCCATCAACTCGCTTGCGAGAAGATGCGGCTTGAGCGACTTGCCAGCACCGGAAGGGCCGACGGCGAGGACCGACACGATGTCGTCGACCTCGATCAAGCCGGCCTCGACCCCGGGGGCCAAGGCCAATGTGATGGCTGTGACATTGCACCCGGGAACCGCGATGCGCTTGGTGCCGACGAGGTCGGCGCGCTGCTTCTCGGCACGACCGGCGTGCACCAACTCGGGGAGACCGTACGTCCAAGCCCCGTAGTACTCACCGCCGTAGAACGCAGCCCAGTCTTTCTCGTCGGTAAGACGGTGATCGGCACCGCAGTCGACGACCAGCGTGTCCTCATCGAGCTCGGCCGTGATCTCACCAGACTTTCCGTGCGGCAGAGCGAGGAAGACGACGTCGTGGCCCTGGAGGTTCGCGGGATTCGTCTCGAGGAGCGTGAGGTGCGCGAGGGAGCGCAGATGGGGCTGGGCAGCGATGAGCGGCTGCCCGGCGTTTGTGAACGCGGTGACGGTCGTCACCTCGAATTCTGGATGATCGGCGAGGAGTCTGAGGAGCTCCCCGCCGGCGTAACCGCTTGCGCCTGCAACGGCGACGGATAAAGGCATGCTTCTACCCTAATGTTCGGAACGGACGAGATCGGGGCGGCGGCGCTTCACGACGGTCAGTCGCGGAGCGCCGCCCCGAATCGCTCGCCGGACAGACGCACCGCGCCCTCCTTCGCCTCGGACGCCTCTTTGGCGGTGAGGGTGCGGTCGTTCGCGCGGAATCGCAGCGCGAACGTGAGGGACTTGGAGTCTTCTGGCAGGCCTTCGCCGCGGTAGTCGTCGACCAGGCGAGCGTTCTCGAGAAGGTCACCCGCGCCTTCGATCACGGCGGCGAGCACCTCACCGGCGGGCGCGTCGGCACCGACCACGAGGGAGAGGTCTTGCGTGGCGACCGGGTAACCGGAGATGGGGGTCGGCTGCGGATGGGTGCGGGCCAGTTCGATAAGGCGATCGAGGTCGATCTCGGCCACGACCACGGTGCGCGGGAGGTCGAGGTCGAGGGCCACCGCGGGCAGGAGCTCGCCCGCAAAGCCGATGACCTCGTCGCCCACCAGTACGTCGGCCGTGCGGCCCGGATGGAGCGACGGGTGCGCGCTCTGACGAACGGTGATCTCTGCCGCGACCTCGGCGGCGGCGACCCGGAGATCGTCGAGCGCGTCGGCGAGACCGGTCAGTTCGGTCGGCTGACCGGGCTGACGCTCGACGCGGCTGCCCAGTGCGAGAACGGCAAGGTGGCGCGGCTGCTCGGGGAGACTGGCGTCGAGGGCGGCAAGAACATCGGCGCCGGGACGAGCAGCCCCCTCGGGGATGAAGTCGGTGCCGGGGATGGCACTGGATGCGCTACCAGTCGCGGCGCCGCGTGCGAAGTAGACGGAGCCGGTCTCGTAAAGAGCCAGGTCGACGAGGCCGCGGGAGACATTGCGCCGCGCAGTGTCGAGCAGGCCCGGGATCAGCGACATACGCATCTCCGGCACCTCGACGTCGAGCGGGTTCGCGAGGCGAACCGGCACAGCAGTCTCGGGGCCGTTGAACCGCGGAGCGAAGGCCGCGTTGCGGGCGGCCGACACGAACGGATAGGCGTAGACCTCGGTGAGGCCGGCGGCGGCAAGGCCGGCCGACACGGCGCGGCGGAGCGACTGCTCGCGCGTCAGACCCCGACCTGACGGGGCCACGGGGAGGACGGACGGGATCCGGTCGTATCCGGTGATCCTGGCGACCTCTTCGACGAGGTCGGCGGCGTGAGCGAGGTCGGGCCGCCAGGTGGGCGGCGTAACGCTCCAACCGCCGTCGGCGTTCTCGACCGTCGCGCCGATCGCCAGGAGGCTCTCTTCGATCTCCGCAGTCGTGTACTCGACACCGATCAGGCTTTCAGCGCGACCCTCGGGCAGATAGATGGCCTTCGGGGCAACGGAGACGTCGTACTCGGATCCGAGGGAATCGGCGGTGCCCCCCGCGAGCTCGACGAGGAGCTGGACGGCGCGGTCAGCGGCGGCACGGCTGACTCTCGGGTCGACGCTCCGCTCGAAACGGCGCGAGGCCTCGCTGGGAAGCTTGTGCCGACGCGCGCTGCGCGCGACTCCGACAGACTCGAAAGTCGCCGCCTCGATGACGATGTCGGTGGTCGCGTCGCTCACCTCGGTGCGGGCGCCACCCATCACTCCGGCGAGGCCGATCGGGCCCTCGTCGTCGGTGATGAGGAGGTCTTCGGGGTCGAGGGTGCGGTCGACGCTGTCAAGCGTGGTGAGGTGCTCGCCTGGCCGTGCCCGGCGAACCGTGAAGCCACCGGCGACCTTCGCGAGGTCGTAGGCGTGAAGTGGCTGCCCAATTTCGAGCATCACGTAGTTGGTGATGTCGACGGGCAGCGAAATCGACCGCATCCCTGCGAGGCGCAGACGCGACTTCATTGCTGGCGGCGTTGGACGAGTGCCGTCGATGCCGCGGACGACCGCGGTGATGAAGGTGCTGACCCCGGCGCGGCCTCGAATCGGCGCCGTGTCGTCGACGACGACGGAGAATCCGTTGCGCGTCGGCGCCTCTTTGCCTGGCGAGGCCGGATCGCGATAGGCCGCGCCAGTCGCGTGCGAGTACTCCCGGGCGACACCGCGAATGCTCAGCGCATAGCCGCGGTCGGGCGTGACATTGATCTCGACCGCAGCGTCATCAAGGCCGAGGAGCGGGATCGCATCGGCACCGATTTCAGGATCCAGGCCCAGATCTTTGAGAAGGAGGATTCCGTCGTGCTCGTCGCCGAGACCCAGCTCGCGCGCCGACGCGATCATGCCGTCGGAGACATGGCCGTAGGTCTTGCGTGCGGCGATCGGGAACGGGCCGGGCAGCACAGCCCCCGGAAGCGTCACAACGACCTTGTCGCCGACGGCGAAGTTGTGCGCGCCGCAGACGATGCCGCGCACGTCGTCGTCGTTGGTTGCGTAGTCGGGCCCCACGGCGATCCGGCACCAGTTGATGGTCTTGCCGTTGGTCTGCTCTTCGGGCGTGAACTCGAGCACCTGGCCCACGACGAGAGGACCGGTCACCTGAGAGAGGTGGACATCTTCTTCTTCGAAGCCGACGGACACGAGGGCGGCGTGGACGTGCTCCAGCGTGACGTCTTCGGGAAGATCGACCCACTCGCCGAGCCAGCTCAGGGGAACGCGCATCAGACCACCATGCCGAACTGCTGACTGAAACGAACGTCGCCCTCGACCATGTCGCGCATGTCGTTCAGGTCGTTGCGGAACTGCAGGGTGCGCTCAATGCCCATACCGAAGGCGAAGCCCTGATACTCGTCGGGGTCGATACCCGCGGAGCGCAAGACATTCGGGTTGACCATGCCGCAGCCACCCCACTCGATCCAGCGGGCACCGCCCTTCGCATGGGGCTGCCAGACGTCCATTTCGGCGCTCGGCTCGGTGAAGGGGAAGTAGTTGGGGCGCAGACGAATCTGGGCCTCCTCACCGAACATCTCGCGAGCGAGATGTTCGAGGGTGCCGCGAAGGTGCGCCATGGTGAGACCCTTGTCGACGGCGATTGCCTCGATCTGGGTGAACACAGGAGTGTGAGTCGCGTCGAGCTCGTCGGTGCGGAAGACCCGGCCGGGCGCCACGACGTAGACGGGCAGGTCGCGATCGAGCAGGGAGCGAATCTGCACCGGGCTCGTGTGCGTGCGAAGCAGGAGATGACGCTCGGCGGGTTCGACGAAGAACGTGTCTTGAAGTGCCCGCGCCGGGTGGTCC
>JAODMX010000358.1 GCA_025464735.1 Frondihabitans sp.
GACATGGGCTGATCCCCTCACGCGTCAGTAAAATTCCGATGAGGTTCACCATAACGACGACGACGAGAGCCCGGCCGCGGCGAGCGGCCCAAACAAACACAAAAGGGCCCCGCGGGTGGAGCCGCGAGGCCCTTCGCTCCCCGACTTGGACTCGAACCAAGAACCTGCCGGTTAACAGCCGGCTGCTCTGCCAATTGAGCTATCGAGGAATGTTCTACTGCCGAAGCAGCGCACACAACTCTAGCAAACCTTGAGCCGTGCGCTGCACCACTCAGCCCTCGGGGTGCTCGAGGCCGGGTGTCCATTGCTTGCCCGGCACGCCCCAACTCTTCTTGCGGATCACCTTCGCGACCGCCTTCGAATGGGGGTGTTCGAGTCGGTCGGCGTAGAGGATGCCGTCAAGGTGGTCGTATTCGTGCTGGAAGATGCGGGCGAGCCAGCCGTGGGCCTCGATCTCGAACGGTTCGTTGTTGATGTCGACCGCTCGAAGGATCGCGCCCTCGGCGCGTCGAAGGGGGAATCGCTCGCCGGGGATCGACAGGCAGCCCTCCGATTCTTCGTCTTCGTCGAGGGGGTCGATCGTGAGGGGCGACTGCCAGAGCTGGGGGTTGATCGCCTCGCCACGCCACGGCGTCCCGTCGTCGTCGACGTACGAGTAAACGAAGATCCTGAGAGCCACGCCGACCTGCGGCCCGGCAAGCCCCACGCCGGGCGCGGCATCCATCGTCTCGAACATGTCGCCGACGAGAAGACGGAGCTCCTCGTCGAAGACGGTGACATCGGCGGCGGGCTCATGAAGAGCGGGGTCGCCCGTGATTCGGATCGGTCGTACAGCCATTCACCCAGCCTATCGACGGCCTTACAGGTAGCGTAAAGGCGTGTCCTCGAACCTCAGCGACCTGGCCCAGCAGGTGTCACTGACCCCGCTTCAGGCGTTGGGTATTCCAGTGGCGCTCATCGGGGCCGTGTTCCTCTCGATCGGAGCGCAACTGCAGCCCCGCGGTGTGGCCAAGGTCGAGCGGGCTACAGGCCACAAGTCCGACGGTCTCAACGTCAGTCAGCTGTTCCGATTGATCGGACGCCCGTCCTGGGTCATCGGAACGCTGCTGTGCACGCTCGCCGTCGTCTTCCAGTTGACGGCGCTCTATCTGGCGCCGCTGACCGTGGTGCAGCCCCTGGGTGCCGTGGCGCTGGTCGTCACCGCCTATGTCAACTCCCGAGCCACACGTCAGAAGCTCGATCGCGCCACCAAGCGCGCCGTCGCATTCTGCGTGGGCGGGGTTGCCCTCTTCGTCACCGTGGCCTCGTTCACCACTCACGAGGTGAAGACGTCCAATACCCAGTTGATCGCGGTCCTGGTGATCCTGGCGATCGTGTTCGGGATCCTGCTCGCGGCTTTCCTTGCCTTCCGGAGCAGGATGCGAGCGATCTTCTACGTCGTCGGAGCGGGCATCTGCTACGGCTTCGTGTCGACGATCGCGAAGGTCATCATCAACCGCTTCCAGGCGCACGACCTGAGCTGGCTGCTCGTGATCTGCGTGCTGTTCCTGGCCGGTGTGGGTCTCCTGGGCGGCTACTTCGTGCAGAACGCCTACTCGTCAGGGCCACCCGATCTGGTCATTGCCGGCCTGACGGTGGTCGACCCCATCGTGGCCGTCGGAATGGGGATCCTGGTGCTGGGCGAGGCGTCCAGTGCGCCGCTCTGGGCGCCGATCCTCTTCGTGATCGCCGGGGTAATCGCAATCTACGGCGTGTTCCAACTCGCGAAATACCATCCACAGACTCGGGCCTGAGTTAGCCTGTTCACGTTCCAGAAGGCTCGCCGCCCGATTCCATCCGGTAAGGACGCACCCAACCATTGTCAGACGCTTCGCACGAATCAGCCCCCTACCGAGACGATGTCGAGCGCGGTCTCGATCCGCGCGAGAGACCTCTCCGGATCCTGATCGCCGGCGACACCTTCCCGCCTGACGTCAACGGGGCTGCCAACTTCACCGAGCGGCTCGCCGTCGGCCTCGCCGGTCGCGGTCACGACGTTCACATCGTCGCACCCGCGGCGACACGCCGCCACGGCACTTTCGAAGAGGAGCACACGGGCGCCGTCCTCACCGTCCACCGCCTCAATTCGACCCGCTGGCCGCTGCATGACTGGCTCCGCTTCGCCACCCCGTGGGCGGTCCAGCACAACACGCGCCCCATCGTCGATGCCTTCCAGCCCGACGTGGTCCACATCCAGGCGCACGTGGTCATCGGTCGGGGGCTGACGAAGGTTGCACGGGCCCGCGGGATCCGTGTCGTGGCCACGAATCACTTCATGCCGGACAACCTCATCGAGCATGCGCCGCCGCTGCCGAAGTGGCTGCTCAAGCGGATCACGGCGTGGGCGTGGAAAGATGCCGCCAACACCTACCACCTCGTGCAGGCCATCACGACGCCGACCCGGAAGGCCGCAACTTTCCTCGAGGAGGCCACCGGCATCAACGGCGTCTACGCCATCTCCTGCGGCATTGACGCAAGCGACTATCGCGCGCGGCGAGACCGGCCCAAGGCAAATAACATCGTCTTCGTGGGCCGCGTCACGGGCGAGAAGAACATCGACGTCCTTCTGCACGCGATGACGAAGTTGTCGCCGACCCTCGACGCTCATCTCACGATCGTCGGCGGCGGCGACCTGCTGGCCAAGCTCAAGCAGATGACCATCGACCTCGGCCTGGCCGATCGGGTCACGTTCGCCGGTTACCTCTCGGACGATGAGCTGCGCCACACGCTGACGAATGCGACCGTCTTCTCGATGCCGTCCACCGCCGAACTGCAGAGCATCGCGAGTCTTGAGGCGATGGCCTCCGGCCTTCCCATCGTGGTGGCCGACGCCATGGCTCTGCCGCACCTCGTTGACGAGGGGTCCAACGGGTATCTCTTCCGCCCGGGAGACGCCGACGACCTCGCCGAAAAACTCACGCGGGCGCTCACGCAGAGCGACGAGGACTACATCGCCATGCGTCAGGCCAGCCTGAAGATGATCGAGCCGCACGACATCAACCGGACTCTGGACACGTTCGAGAAGCTCTACCGAGGCGAGCACGTGCCGGCCCCCGTCTACGCGACGCCCGCCGCTCGCTGACGCGCGGCCGAGTCGCGCGTGCGAAAAGGACGAGTTCATGAACTGAGTACGTTCTAGTCCGTACTTCTCGCGCGGAATCGTACTTCTTGGGCAGGGCCGCAGCCAGCGGCGTGCGACCGGCGCTGTACTCCCGCGGGAGTAGCCCGCGCACGCCGGGCGGCGGACGACGCCGGGCGGGTGGGCTGGCTAGCATGGACGGATGGCCTCCTGGGAGCGTGATCCGCAGTGGCCGGGGCGCCCGGGTGGCCCTCCGCCCTGGATCCGCGGTGGGTCGTCCGACCCGGAACGATCCGAGCGCGCGCACCGCCGGAGGTTCTTCGTCCCCGTTGTCTTCGCCCTGGTCATGCAGATCCCTGCCGTCATCATCGCGCTGGGTCATCGGCCCGCACCCCTCTCCGTGCTCGCAGCCGGCCTCGGAGTCGCCGCAGCCGTCGCCCTTCTGGCGCGACGCCGGATCCCCGGCCTCATCGTTCCGATCATCGGTCTGCTGGCAGCCACGGCTATCGCCTTCGGAGACGGACCGCCTTTCGCTGCGATCCCCTTGGCGATCGCCGTCGTCGGTGGCATCGGGCGCGGCGCCCGCTCGTGGGTGTGGGGCACACTCGCCGGGATCGCCGTCGTTATTCCCGCCGCCGCCTACGCCGTGACCGGCTCGCGCGTCTCCATCATCCGCCCGCTTGTTGTGGCCGTCCTGCTCTGTCTCCTCGTCGGCGCAGCCGAGGCCTTCCGCGGTCGCCGAGAGCGATACCGCGAGTTCTCCCGCCAGCAATCGACACGACGTCAGTCTGAGGCCGAGGCCGAACGCCTGCGCATCGCGCGCGAGCTTCACGACGTGATCGCGCACTCGCTCTCGCAGATCAGCGTGCAGGCGGGCGTCGGTCTCCACCTCTTCGACAGCCGCCCCGACCGTGCGCGCGAAAGTCTCGCCGCCATCAAAGAGACGAGTGGCCAGGCCCTCGAGGAGGTGCGCGGCGTCCTCGGTTTCCTTCGCGAGCCTGGCGAACAAGGATCCAGGTCCCCCGCCCCCGACCTCGCTCGCCTGGCATCGTTGGTCGATTCGTTCCGCCAGGGCGGTCTCGAGGTGACCCTGGACAACAGGTTGGGTGCCGCTGTGCCTCCGGCGGTCCAGCTCGCCGTCTACCGAATCGTGCAGGAGTCACTGACGAACAGCGTCCGGCATGCCGCGGCAACGACCGTGTTCGTCCGCCTGGCAGAGGTCGACGATGCCTACCTTGTCACGACGAGTGACGACGGTCGCGGCGCTCCGGCTGAGTTCCTTCCCGGGCGGGGGCTCACGGGCATGCGCGAGCGCGCCGAGCTCCTCGGTGGAACCCTCGCGACAACAAGTCCTGCCGAGGGTGGCTTCCGCGTGACCGCGAGGATCCCCCGCGGGGCGCCCCGATGATCCGCGTCCTCATCGCCGACGATCAGCACCTCGTCCGCGCCGGCTTCCGCGCGCTGCTGGAGTCAGAACCCGACATCGAGGTCGTGGCCGACGTCTCGACGGGCGTTGCAGCCGTCGAGGAGACTCGGCGTGAACACCCCGACGTCATCCTGATGGACATCCGAATGCCCGATGGCGACGGGCTCTGGGCCACCGAACAAATCGTCGGGGACACCGAACTGGCATCCACCCACATCGTCATCGTGACGACGTTCGAGCTGGACGACTACGTGGCTCAGGCAATTCGCGCCGGCGCCAGCGGATTCCTGGTGAAAGACACCGAGCCCGTCGAGCTGATCCGCGCCGTTCGGGTCGTGGCCCAGGGGGACGCCCTGTTGTCGCCCGGGGTGACCAAAAGGCTCCTGCATCGAGTAGCCGGTGGGCTCAAGCCGGCACCCGACCAGGCCGCGCTCACCCTCCTGACCGACAGGGAGCGCGAAGTCCTCGCTCTGGTCGGCCTAGGACTGACCAACACCGAGATCGGCACCAGGCTGTTCCTCAGCCCCCTCACCGCGAAGACCCACGTCTCGCGCATCATGACGAAGCTCGGCGCACGCGACCGAGTCCATCTGGTCGTCGTGGCGTATGAGACAGGTCTCGTGCAGCCCGGCTGGCAATGACGACATCGCTCGATACCCCGACGGTCGGCACTCGGGTGCCGGTCGAGGTCTTCGGCCTGCTCCCTCGGGAGTAGCCGGAGACGCACCGCCGGGCGGATTCGCCGAGGGGCCAAGGATCCCAGGCTGGTACCAGCGACAGGGAACCCCCGGTCGCGCTTTCCCAGGATTGGACCACGCCCATGAATACCGCACTTCTTGCCACAGCCTCACAGGCCGTCGGCCCTTGGGGCCACGCTTCGTGGGGCCCCGGCCCGGGGATCTTCTTCCTCTTTATCCCGCTCTTCTGGCTCGTCGTCGTGATCGTCATCGGCAGTATCTTCGGTCGCCGCTGGCGCCGAGCCGCTGCCCTCCGCGGCTACGGCCCTGGCGGCTTCGGTGCCGGCC
>JAODMX010000380.1 GCA_025464735.1 Frondihabitans sp.
CTCCTATGACACGGGTCAAGCCCTGGTCCCGGTCGATTCAGGTCTCGAAGATTGGTGGCGAGCGGCGACGATCTTCTGTCTGACATTCGGCCTGGTCGTTACCGTGTCGACGCTGGCTTCGGCTTCACGATGGCGAGGGCGGTTCGTCCTGCCCGACTGGGCGCTGGTGATCTCGACTGCGCTGGCCGTGTTGATCGCGCTCCTCTTCGCCTGGCTTGGATTGGCGTTTTGGATCACGAACGACATAGGCCCCGCTCGAACTACGGAGCGAAATTGCGAAGGATTCTGCCTGTCGCTACTCTCGGCCTCCTCGTAGCGCTGTTCCATGTCACCCGTAAGGTTCGCCGAGGCACCTGGATCACTCCCCGCCGCGCAGTCGTCTGCTCGGCCTCGCTGGTCGTCGGGGTAGCAACAGCCACGACCGTCATCGTGCTCATCGGGATCCGACTCGCCTGAGCGCCGCCGCCCGACCGCTCAGACCCGCTGCGGCTTGCCGTCGTTGTCGTCCTTGTTGGGCGGCACCGCACACATGTATTCGGCGACGAGACCCGCGGCCAGGAGGACGACTCCGCCGATGACGGCGATGACGCTCGGCACAAGGGAGCCGACGGCGACGGGCACGCCGCGGGAGAGCATGTACGCGAGCAGCCCGCCGAAAACGCCGCCGAAGAGGGCACCGGCGAGACTGCACGCCTTCGCGATGAGCACGACACGCGTGGCGTAGTAGGCGTCGATGGGCTCGTGGGTGCGGCCGCGGGCGACTCGGAACACCGGGACGGCGAGCGAGATGATGATGGCCCCGATCGCGAGAAGCGCGAGCCCGAGCGTGATCGAGGGGACAACGACGGGGTGCAGCGTCGCGGCCATGACGGAGTCGAGCGCGAAGCCCGCCACCAGGGCCACGATGAGGACGGCGACGATCGTCGACGGTTTGGTGCGTTTCATGCTCGGGGCTCCGAGGTCGTCAGCGGAACATCGAGCGCGGCAGCGGCAGCCGCGTGCGCGGGCGCGTGCGCGGGCGCGGCCACGTGCGCGACAGACTCGTCGAGCGGAGCAGCCCCGGACACGTGCGCCACCGGCTCATCCAGCGCCGCAACCAACTCAGCCACGACCTCGCCCCCAGGAAGCACCGCGTCGGGCTCGACCTGGAGCCACGGCTCGAGGACGAACGACCGCTCGGCCGCTCGCGGATGCGGCAGCGTCAGCCGCTCGGTGTCTTGGATCGTCGTGCCGTAAACGATGAGGTCGAGGTCGAGCGTGCGGTCGCCCCAGCGCTCGAGGCGGACGCGACCATGCTCGGACTCGATCCGGTTCAGCTCGGTGAGCAGCGCCTCCGGATCCAGTGTGGTCTCGACCACGACGACCCCGTTGAGGTAGCCCGGCTTGGAGTCGTCCCGCCCGCTGAGGGTGACGGCCACCGACTCGATCGGCACCGAGGCACCGACAACGCTCACGCCCGGCACGTCGCCGATGTCGGCGACTGCGGACCGCAGGGTCGAATCGCGATCGCCGAGGTTCGCGCCCAGAGCGATCACGGCGCGAACGCAGCCAGGAGCGTCGGAGAAGCCTCCTGGGTGCCCGGCGCTCACTCGCGGCCCCGGTCGATCGTGATCGAGACGTCGCCGAAGGGCACGGCGATGGGCGCCTCGGGCTTGTGGACGGTCACGCTGGTACGGATCGCGGCAGGATGCGAAAGCACGGTGGCCGCAATCCGCTCGGCCAGCGTCTCGATGAGGTCGACCGGGTCGGTCGTGATGTCGCGCACGATCTCCTCCGCGAGCACCCCGTAGTGGACGGTCGCGTCGAGGTCGCTCGACTTCGCCGAGCGGACGGCGTCGATGTCGACGACCACGTCGACGACGAACTCCTGCCCCTGTCGACGCTCGAAATCGAACACACCGTGGTGGCCCTTGGCTCGCACTCCGGTGAGCTTCAGCTGATCAACCACGGGATCCTTTCTGCCACGACTCCCACACATCGAGCGCGGCGCGGGTGGAGGCGACGTCATGCACACGGACGCCCCAGGCGCCCACCTGGGCGGCAAGGGCGCTGATGACGGCGGTGGCGGGGTCGCGTTCGCGAACGGGCGCGTCTTCGGGAAGCAGACCACCGAGGAATCGCTTGCGCGAGGCCGCAACCAGGATCGGCAGGCCCAGCTCGGCAAGCTCGTCGAGGTGCGCGAGAAGCTGCCAGTTGTGCTCCGCCTTCTTGGCGAACCCGAGCCCCGGGTCGATCACGATGCGGTCGGGGTTGACCCCCTGCACGACCATCTCGGCGACACGCTGGAAGAGCTCGGCCTTCACCTCGGCGACGGCATCGCCGTAGACGGCGCGGCTCTCCATCGTGTCGCTGTGGCCACGCCAGTGCATGGCGATGTAAGTGCGATCGGTGTCGGCGACGACCCGGGCCATGTTCTTGTCGGCGAGCCCGCCAGAGACGTCGTTGATGATGTCAGCGCCGGCCTCGGCGGCCGCGTAGGCCGTCGCGGCGTTCATCGTGTCGATGCTGACGCGGAAGCCGAGGGAGACGAGCTCGCGAATAACAGGCACGACCCGCCTCTGCTCCTCCTGCACCGCGACCCGAGGCGCTCCCGGCCGCGTCGACTCACCGCCGACGTCGATGATGTCGGCGCCGGCGGCGACCATCGACCGCGCGTGTGCGACCGCGTCGTCGAAGCGCGCGTAGCGCCCACCGTCGCTGAACGAGTCGAGGGTGACGTTGAGGATGCCCATCACGAGCGTCCGTGACGGGCGGTACGGGTGTGCGGTCGCGGTGCTGCTCGGCCCCGGGCCGGCCTGGCGCACCACGACGATGGCACGAGTGGCGACGTCCACGGGCTCGGGATGGCGGGACGCAGGATCCTGAGCCTCGAGAAACGAGATCGGTGCGGTTGCGGTCGCGGGCGGCTGTGTCGCCACGCGCGCTGCCTCCTCGGCCCGTGCCGCGGCTACAGCGGCCGCCTCGGCGGCAGCCGCAGCGCGTGCCGCCGCCGGGCCCATCGGTGCGACGAGCGGCGTGGGAGCGGGCACTGTGACATCCGGTAGGGCCGCCGCCGCTACGGACTCGGGCCCCGCCGCGTGCGCAGACCGCGCGGGGCTTGTGCCGTCGAGCGGACGATCATAGACGCCGCCCGCAACCAGGCGACGCTCGCTGGGAGACGATCCGGCCCCGTGGCGCGGAACCACCACGGGAGGCACCACCTGCTGGACACCGCCCTCAACAGAGGGCGGCGGACGGACGGCTTCGGCCTCACGCCGCCGCTGGGCCGCCCGGCGGAGTGCTTCGCCCTGAGCGGCCACCGTCGCGCGATCGGCGGCCAAGCGCTCGGCCGCTTCGGCGGCGGGATCGCTCGTCGAATTCGCCCGACGACCCGACCGCGGGGCATTCACTGATGCACCGGCCTCGCGCGACACCGCGGACACCGCCGGCAGCGGCGCGACGACCGGCTCGAGCTGCGTGTACGTGTCGGTGGAGTCCGCGGGATCCAGGGCAGGGGACGCCGCGGGGTAACGCTTGCTCCCGCGCGGACGGAGCCACGTCTGCTCGACCTCAGGATCGAGGTCGAGCGCGGCGGGCTCCGCTCCGGCGCGGTGCGCGCCCTGGGTTTCTTCGCTCACGGACTAGGCCTGTCGCTCAATTGGTCACCAACGGTGAGGAATTGTAAGACGCATGCCCTAGGCCGGAGCGATGCCTGGAGTGGTGCGCGGGGGACGCTTGCGAGCGGGCCTGGCGGTGGGCTCGGAGTCGATGCCGCCATCGACCGCACCGGCGTCGATCGGGATCCGATTGGGGATCTTGACGGCCGGCAGGTTCGACGAGGGGCGCTTCGAGCTCGACAGCCACTCGGGACGCTCGGGCAGCTTGCGGACATCCTTGAAGATCTCGGCGAGCTCGTCGTGATCGAGCGTCTCTTTCTCGAGGAGAAGTGCGGCCAGCTTGTCGAGGATGTCGCGGTTGTCGTTGATGACCTCCCACGCCTCGTCGTGCGCCTGCTCGAGGAGTGCGCGCACTTCGGCATCGACCGTCTCGGCGATCTTCTCCGAGTAGTCGCGCTCACCCATGTCGCGGCCCATGAACTGCTCGCCGGAGCCCTGGCCGAGCTTGACGGATCCGACCTTGGCACTCATGCCGTACTCGGTCACCATCTTGCGAGCCGTCGAGGTCGCCTTCTCGATGTCGTTCGACGCACCGCTGGTCGGGTCGTGGAAGACGATCTCTTCGGCGACTCGGCCACCCATCGCGTAGCTGAGCTGGTCGAGGAGCTCGTTGCGGGTGACGCTGTACTTGTCTTCGAGGGGAAGGACCATCGTGTAACCGAGCGCACGGCCTCGGGGAAGGATCGTGATCTTCGTCACCGGGTCGGTGTGACGCATGGCCGCGGCAGCCAGCGCGTGACCACCCTCGTGGTAGGCGGTGATGATCTTCTCGCTGTCTTTCATCACTCGGCTACGACGCTGCGGGCCGGCCATGACGCGGTCGACGGCCTCGTCGAGGGCACGGTTGTCGATGAGCTGCGCGTTGCTGCGAGCGGTGAGAAGCGCGGCCTCGTTGAGGACGTTGGCAAGGTCGGCACCGGTGAACCCGGGCGTCTTGCGAGCGAGGACTTCGAGGTTGACGTTGGCGGAGAGGGGCTTGCCCTTGCCGTGCACCTCGAGGATCTGCTTGCGACCCTCGAGACCGGGAGCGTCGACGCCGATCTGACGGTCGAAGCGGCCAGGGCGGAGAAGAGCCGGGTCGAGGACGTCGGGACGGTTGGTCGCGGCGATCAGGATGACGTTGGTCTTGACGTCGAAGCCGTCCATCTCGACCAGCAGCTGGTTGAGGGTCTGCTCGCGCTCGTCGTTGCCGCCGCCGACTCCGGCACCACGGTGACGACCGACCGCGTCGATCTCGTCGATGAAGATGATGGCTGGGCTGTTCTGCTTGGCCTGCTCGAACAGGTCGCGGACACGGCTGGCGCCGACGCCGACGAACATCTCGACGAAGTCGGATCCCGAGATGGAGAAGAACGGGACGCCCGCCTCGCCCGCGACGGCACGAGCCAGAAGGGTCTTACCGGTACCGGGAGGGCCGTAGAGCAGAACGCCCTTCGGGATCCGGGCGCCGACGGCCTGGAACTTCGCCGGCTCTTTCAGGAAGTCTTTGATCTCTTCGAGCTCTTCGATGGCCTCGTCGGCGCCCGCAACATCGTGGAAGGAGACCTGCGGCGTCTCCTTGTTGTTGAGCTTCGCCCGGGACTTGCCGAACTGCATGACCTTGCTGCCGCCGCCCTGCATGCTCGAGAGCAGGAACCAGAACAGGAGGCCGATGATCAGGAACGGCCCGACGATGCCGAGCAGCGAGAGGAAGAAGTTCGACTGCGTCACGACGTCGTTGTAACCGAGCTTCGTATTGCTCAGCTTCGCGTCGGAAACGGCCTGGATCACCTCGGGCCCACGGGGCGTCGCGTAGTAGAACTGCTCCTGCTCGCCGCTGCCGCTCAGGATGAGGTCGACGCGCTGCTCGTTGCTGTAGATCTGAGCGGACGCCACCTTTCCGTCCTTGAGTTGCTCAAGACCCTTCTGGGTATTGATCTGGGCCGTGCCGGAAGACGTGAGGACGCTCCAGCCGATACCGATACCGATGACAGCGATGAGCACGTACAGCCAGGGGCCGCGGAGGATGCGCTTGAAGTCCATAGAGATCCGGGCCGCGCCCGACACCTTTCTGCAGGAAGAACGTGAGTTGAAGGTTACCTCCCCTCAGCTTGCGGGCAAGTGGGTGTTCGCCGTAGGCCAAACCTGCAGTTGCTGAGTTCAGCTGTAGACGT
>JAODMX010000398.1 GCA_025464735.1 Frondihabitans sp.
ATGAACACGGTCTGAGTCTTGATCTCACCGGTGAGGTGGTTCATGAACTCGGCGTTCACATAAAGAGGAGCCGCGTAGGTCTTGCCGCGCTCCTTGCACTCGTCGATGGAGTACTTGGGCTCTTCAAGCTCGGGAGCCGTGAACGAGAGCTGCATTGTCTCGCCGAGGTCTTCGATCGGAGAGATCTCTTCGAAGATCTCCTCCAGGCCGGAGTTGACGGCAAGGTCGGTGCGACCCTGGGCTTGGCCTTGGGCAAGACGCGCCTTCCACACGTCGTTGCCGACCAGCCAGTCGAAGCTCTCCGTCTGAAGCGCCAGCAGGTCGGGGACCGTCAGCGTGTCGGTGATCTTCGCGAACGAGAGCCGCGATGCGGACCGTCCGTTTTTCGGTGAGTTGGTTTGTGCGTTGGGCGCAGCAGCCAAGGAATTTACCTCCGTGGACCCCGTCGGGTCGTCACTGTTGGACAGTATTGAGTGTGATGGTTCTCAGACTCGCCAGGTGCCGGGAAGCCTAAGCTTCAGACGAGACACCCACACCGTTGCACGCGTTTATCAGACACGGCTTCGGAGGTGCCCAGTCGACCGCAATATGACGACTGAAGGCATGAGGAGCGCAAAGGTCAACTATAGGGCGGAACAACACGCCCTGTCTAGTAAATCGTTGACCTTTTTCTCAAGCTCCGGTATAAGTCCCAGGTTCCCTCGAATATTCCCGTGGCCGCGAGTCAGATCCCGAGGGCCAGACGGAGCCCCAGGGCGATCATCACGACGGCGATGAGGGCGTCCAGGATGCGCCAGGCCGACGGGCGCGCGAACACCGGTTTGAGCAGACGGGCGCCGAAGCCGAGGGAGCTGAACCACAGGCAGCTTCCGAGGAGCGCTCCCCCGGCCCACCACCAGCGCTCCACGGATCCTTGCTGGTTCGCCACCGACCCGAGGAAGAGCACCGTGTCGAGATACACGTGCGGATTGAGCCAGGTGAAGGCGATTGCCGTCGTGACCGCCGTGCGGAGGCTCGTCGTCCGGGCGGGCGCCTCTGCGAGCAAGGCCGTCGGCCGCACGGCACGCCGGGCAGCGAAGAACCCGTAGACGATCAGGAACCCGGCACCGATGACGCGGATGACGATCAGGGCCACCGGCGCGGCTTGGATCAACGCGCCGATCCCGAGGACGCCGGCGAGGATCAGGATCCCGTCCGACAGCGCGCAGATCACGACGACCGGGGCGATCACCCGGTTGCGCCCTTCGATCCCGAGTCGGAGCACGAACGCGTTCTGCGCGCCGATCGCCACGATCAGCGAGAGCCCGGTCAGAAGGCCGAAGAGGGCGGGGAGGAGGGTCGTGGTCACCTGTCGACCGTAAGGAAGATGGTGAGTTTAGTCCAGCTAATGATTTTCACGGTGCATAAGCTGAGCTAATGCAGACCGAACAGCTCCAGACACTGACGGCTCTCGTCGACGAGGGCACCTTCGACGCCGCGGCGCGACGACTGCACATCACGCCGTCGGCCGTCTCGCAGCGCGTCAAGGCGATGGAGGAGACGACCGGGCGCGTGCTGGTGAGGCGAACGACACCCGTCACGCTCACCGAGGCCGGCGCCGTCGTCCTGCGGCACGCCCGGCAGGTCGAGCTCCTCGAGGCCGACACTGCGCGGGCACTCGGCGCGGTCGCGGACGAATCCGGATCCACGAGGATCCCCCTCGCGGTCAACTCGGACAGCCTCGCCACCTGGTTCCTGCGCGGCCTCGCCGGGCTCTCCGACGAACTCGGTGTCGTCTTCGATCTCCACCGCGAAGACCAGGAGCGCACGACGTCCCTGCTCCGCTCCGGAACGGTGATGGCCGCCGTGACGTCAACCCGGGAGCCCGTACAGGGGTGCCTCGTCGAACCCCTCGGGGCGATGCGGTACCGGGCCGTCTGCACGCCGGAGTTTCGGGACCGATGGTTGGGACAGGATCCTGCGCCCGCAGTTTCCGGGCTGTCGGCCCTCGGGGTGGCCCCGGTCGTCCACTTCGACCGCACGGACGACCTGCAGGAGTCCTTTCTGCGCGCACTGACGGGGCGCGGCGGGAGCGGGCCGCGGCACTTCATTCCGACCTCGGACGATTTCGCTCGAGCGGTCCGGCTCGGATTCGGCTGGGGCGTGCTCCCCGAGCAGCACTGCGTGGCGGACCTCGCCGACGGCTCACTCGTCGACCTCGCGCCGAGCGAGCCGGTCGACGTGCCGCTGTACTGGCAGCGGTGGAAGCTCACGTCGCCGCTGCTGGACGCCGTGAGCGCCGCGGTCCGTGCGGCGGCGAAGACCGCGCTGGCGGGATGACGTTCAGGATCCGAGATCAGCGCGCGCCCACGACCTTCTTGGCACCCCACATGACCAGCTTCTTCGGCAGGAGGCGGGCGCCGAGTCGGGCAACGATCGCGTTACCGACACCGTCGACAACGCTCGGCTCGTTGCGGGCCAGCGCCCGCTTCGTCGTGGCGACGAGCTGGTCGGTCGTACGGAGACCGCCCCCGATCCGCTCACCGGCCACCTCGAAGAACGGGGTGTCGGTCGGCCCAGGGCAGAGGGCCAGGATCCTGACCCCGGTACCTTGCGTCTCGTGCCAGAGCGCCTCCGTGAACGAGAGCACGTAGGCCTTCGTCGCGCCGTAGACGGCCATCTGCGGCAACGGCTGGAAACCGGCGTTGCTCGCGACGTTGACGATCGTGCCGCGGCCGCGCCCGATCATGGCGGGCAGGATCCGGGTCGTCAGCTCGGTCAGCGTCGTGCAGTTCAGCTGGATCTCGGCCGCATAGCGCTCGGGGTCGCCAGAGGCCACGTGTCCGTGCGTGCCGAAACCGGCGTTGTTCAGGAGGAAGTCGACCGTGATTCCGAGCCCCGCCACTTCGTCGAGAAGCGCGGCGGAGGCTCCCGGGACGCCCAGATCGCGCGCGAGCACGGTCACGGTGACGGGGGTCGCTTCGCGGATCGACGCCGCGAGCGCGTCCAGCTTGTCTTCGCTGCGGGCGACGAGAACGACGTCGAGGCCGTCGGCGGCGAGGTGGCGGGCAAAGGCTGCTCCGATTCCGGTGGAGGCTCCGGTGATGAGGGCGGTGGTCATGCTCGGATGCTAGTGCCCCGGTGGCTTCGCCGATCTAGGTTTCGCTTCGCGAAAATGCGCGAAGGACTGTCTGATCGGCGACGCGACCGGGCGCGCCGTCAGTGCGTGAGGGCCAGCGTGATCGCCTGCGCGCGCGTCGTGACGTCGAGCTTGGCGAAGATGGTGTTCACGTGCGCCTTGACGGTGGCAATGCTCACGAAGAGGCGCGCGGCAATCTCGGGATTCGCCAGCCCCTGGGCCATCAGGGCGAAGACCTCGGCTTCGCGCGGGGTAAGAGCAGGGTGGCGGGTACGAAGGAAGTCGGAGGTGCGAGCCTCGGGGGCAGCCGGAGCGGCGGTCGGGAGCGGACCGGCACCCGGCCCTCCCGTCAGGCTCGACACGAGAAGGGCTCCGACCGAGGCGTCGAAGATCGACTGCCCGGCGGCCACCGCCCGGATCGCGCTCGCGAGCTCGGTACGCCCCGCATCTTTCGTGAGGTAGCCACGAGCCCCGGCCCGAAGCGCCCCCACGATGGACTCGTCATCGGCGAAGGTGGTGAGCACGAGCACGGCGATGTCGGGGTGCGAGGCGATCACGCGCGCCGTCGCTTCGGCTCCGGTGAGCTCGGGCATACGGAGGTCCATCAGAACGACGTCAGGCTCCAGCTCATCGACGAGCCGCACCGCCTCGAGACCGTCCGAGGCCTGACCCACGATGTCGAAGCCGTCGACCAGAGCGAGCAACGTCACGAGGCCGTCGCGGACGATCGCCTGGTCGTCGGCCACCAGGATCCGGATGCTTGCTTCGCTCATGACGTGACCACTCTCGCATCCACGACAAAGAGGTCGCCCTGGCGACCCGCCGTGAGACTCGATCCGTCGTCCAGGGCAGCGAGGCGCTCCGTCATGCCCGGCACGCCGTGGCCGCCACCGGACGAGGTGGCGGCGAGGGGGGCAGCGTTCGCGATTCGGGCGTGCAGGATCTTCGACTCATCGATCGAGAACGCCAGACTCACCCTCTCGCCCGGAGCGTGACGGCGGGCATTGCTCAGCGCCTCCCGGACCACCGCCGCCAACACCCGCCGGTGCGACGGGTCGAGGTGGTCGAGTGCGGACCGTCCCGCCACGGTCGCCGTCCCGCCCAGAGACTCGTGCGCGGCGACGAGCCGATCGATGGCGTCGGGCTGAGCCAGCGAGTCGGCGTCGTCGGCGCGCTGCTGATCGGGGTCGCGCAAGGTTGCCACTGCCCGCCGTGCCTCGCCGAGTCCCTCCGCCGCGAGCGTTCTCGCGGCGGCGACCCGGGCGCCGGCTTCGTCGATGCGCCCCTTCTCGATCAGAGCTTCGACGGCGTCGAGCTGGATCACGAGGCCACCGAGGCTGTGGGCGAGGACGTCGTGGATGTCGCGGGCGATTGTCGCGCGGTCGGCGAGCAGCGCGGACCTCTCTTTCTCGGTCTCGATCTGCGCGGTCCGGTAGGCGAGCTCCCGATCGCGTCTGAGCGACTCCCGGGTCTGGCGACGATTGAGCCCGGCGACGAACCCGATCGCGAAGCCGGCGAGCACACTGAGGCCGAAGGAAGCGCCACCGTCGGTCACGACCACGGACGTCAGGGCGATCACCGAACCAGCCACGGCGAAGAGGACACCGAAGCGCACAGGCTTCCGCACGTCGGAAGTGACCCCGGCGACGGCGACGATCGCGGGGGTGATGAGGAGAGAATCCGTTGAGGTGACCATCGCGGCTCCCGCGACCAGCATGATCACCGCGGAGAGGTCGCGCACGACTGTGCGCGAGGAGAAGGACCGCACCACCCAGGCCAGAAGCGCCAGCAGCGAGATGACGAGGACGAGAGCGGCATGCTCGTCATGCAACTGCCCCACGATCAGCCAGAACGCGACGACGACGGCCCCGACGCCGTTGAGCGCGGGGCCGATACCGGAGTGTTCCGGATCCGTCGTGGGTGGCGTCGTCACGCCTGCAATCATGCCCTGACGCGCGCCACCTGGGGGAGACGGCCGTCGAGGACGAGAGCCGCCGCGGCCCGGTTGATGGCGACCGAGAGCAGGATCACGCCGGTGGCCGTCAGCAGCTGGGCGCCCATGTAGCCGCCGATCACGTCGATGCCGATGCGAACGACGATCAGCACGATCCAGAGCGCGGCACCCACGCCGCCCGTCCTGGCCTCGATCAGCCGGCCACGCGCGTCGGGCGTCTGCGCCGTCCGGAAGGTGGTCAAACGCCCCATCAGGAGACCCGTGCCGATCGAGATCACCAGCTCGACTCCGATGAGAACGATGTCGACGGAGTGGATCGTGAGGCCCTTGCTCGCCGAACCCAACGAGAAGAGGCCGATGATGCCGAGGACGGCGGGCATCTTCCAGACGGTCGTGCGGTCGACCCTGCGCCAGCGCAGCTGACGGGCGGCGACAAAGCCGACGAGGGCGAGCCCGATGACGACGTTGGTGAGCAGCTGGACTGACACGGTGTGACCTTTCGAGGAATGTTCGGATGATTCGAAGTGATTCCATCCTCACCGAGTCCGCGAGGCGGCCCCACCACCCCAGGGTGGAAAGCCTCGAGAGCGGAGGTGGAGATCGTGCAAGGCTTGACCCATGGCCGCTCCCGCAGACGACTCTCCTGAGATCACGATCGGCGCCGGGAGGGCACGCATCGAGCCGGACCGCTACAGCCCCGGATCCTTCACGCTCGTGGTCGACGGAACGCCCCAGTCGCACGTCGACCTGGACGACCCGACGCATCTCGCGTTCGAGTACGTCCGCCGCATCGGCAACGCGATCGACCTGCTCCCTGCGGGGCCGATCACCGCGCTCCACCTCGGTGCCGGCGCGCTCACGCTCGCGCGCTACGTCGAGGCCACGCGCCCCGGATCCCGGCAGCAGGTCGTCGAGCTTGAGCTGGGCCTCGTCGACCTCGTGCGTCGTGAGCTGCCGCTGCCCCGAGGAGCATCGATCAGGATCCGGTACGGCGACGCCCGTGAGGTCATGCTGAAGCTCCCGGCGGGGTTGCGCGGCACCGTCGACCTGCTCGTCGTCGACGTGTTCGGCGGTTCGCGCATTCCCGCGCACGTCACTTCGCTGGAGTTCTATCGGGCCGCTTCGGAGTTCCTCTCCCCGACCGGCATGCTCGTGGTCAACTCCGCCGACGGAGCGGGGCTGCACTTCGCCCGCGGGCAGGCGTCGACCGTCGGCACCGTGTTCGAACACGTGGTGGCCGTCGCCGACCCTGCGACGCTCAAGGGGCGACGCTTCGGCAACGTGGTGCTCGTGGCCTCGCAGGCGCCGCTGCCGACTGACGAGATGCCTCGCATCTACTCGTCCGACCCGCTGCCGGCGAAGGTCGTGACCGGGCGTGAGCTGCGCGACTTCGTCGCCGGGGCCGCCGTCGTGACGGACGCGACGGCCGTTCCTTCGCCCGAGCCGAACCGGAGCCTGTTCGGCGGGCGGTAGCCACCGGTCGGCCGCCCCGTGCCGCAAGAAGTACGTTCTTGCGCTCAAAGTACGTTCTAGTTCGTACTCGATGCACGGATCCATACTTCGCAGCAGGGGGCATGCTTACGGCATGACCTTTCCTCGGACCGCAGCCCGACTCTTGCTCGGCGGGGTGCTCGCCTTCGCCGGCACCAGCCACCTGACCTTCGCTCGCGACGACTTCCAGGCGCAGGTGCCCACCTGGGTCACGAAATACGGCCCGCTCGACCAGGATCGGGTCGTCCTGGCGTCCGGCGTGGTCGAGGTCGCCCTCGGCGCAGCCCTCCTCACGGGGATCCAGAAGCGCGCGGTCGGGAACCTCGCCGCCGTCTTCTTCACCGCGATCTTTCCGGGCAACGTCTCGCAGCTGATCACGCGTACCCCCGCCTTCGGACTCGACACCGACGGCAAGCGCGCACTGCGCCTCCTCGGCCAGCCCCTACTCGTGGCCTGGTCGCTCTGGTCGACACGTCGCTGATCGCCGCCAAACGTCAGGGCGTGAGCCTCAGCCGCTACGTCAACTCGCTTCTCTCTGCGCGCTGACGACGCCCAACCCAGCTCAGGAGGGGTCGGCGGTCACGGCGACGATGTTTCGTGTGTACCCGAGACTCGAGTTCCAGCCGCGCAGGTCGAAGCGGTAGCGGTGGCCGATCTCCAACTCACGGTAGAGAGACTCGGATCTCGTGGCTGACAGGACCGGAGTGGCGGTGAGGACAAACATGCCGCACGACGTGGTGTCGACGTGAAACACGTCATTTTCTCGCACCTTTTCTTCCTGAGGCTGGTAGTCGTCCTTGCCTTGAACGGTGCAGATCTCGTGTCTGACAGTGCGGTTCCACGCAGATGACCAGATCATCGCCGTGATGCCATAGGCGAGAAGACCCACCAGGAAAAGCCCGCAGAGGACGACGAAGGCGATGCCGACGACCCGTACTCCCCTCGCCGGACGGTTCTGCACGACAGGGCTCGGGTTCTGCTGGCGGGTGTCGACCACATCGCGACAGTAGCGCACGGCGAACCGAATGGGAGCGGAGCTCCTCGTGCGGCGTGCGCGCCGATCGCGCGAGCGGCGACTACCCTCGTAGTCGATGAGCGAGCACGACCACCCCGACAACGACGGGCGCGACGACGAGCAAAGCAGCCCGGCGCCCCACCCCGTCCCCGCGAGCCTGACCGCACCCATCGTGCCGACGGGCCCCGCGTCGACCGCGCACTTCGACCCGGTGAGCCTGCGCCCTGCGATCGACGCCGCGGGCATCGAACTGCGCCTGGCCGAGCTCGGCGCCAGTCGGAGCACGGCGGCGCTCGGCGAGCGAGCCGATCTCCTCCGCATGCTCGGACGACTCGACGAAGCTCTCGCGATCGCCGAAGAGGCCTTCCGCCTGGCCCATTTCACCGGTGACCGCGCCGATTCGACGGCCGCCCGGATCCGGCGGGCGTACGTCTTCAAAGAGCAGGGCCGACTCGAGCGCGCACTGAACGACCTGCACACGAGCCACCTCAGCGCCGCCACCGAGGAGTGGCACGAGCTCGAGGCCGCCGCGGCCGAACTCGAGGGCTACACGCTGTACGACCTCGAGCGCTACGAGGAGGCCCGCACGGCCCTCGGTGCAGCGTTGGCCGCGTACGAGAAGGCGGGGGCGCCCGCCGAGCGCACGAATGGCCTGCGCGTCGCCATCGAAGGCGTCATGCGCGCCATCCTGCTAGCGAACGCACCCGAGCCCCTCGCTGAGCCGGAACCTCCCACCGGCGTGCCCGAACCCGAGCCCATGGTCACCCCGGTCATCGTCAACGCGCCGGGCAACCTCATCTCCGAATCGCCGGCGGGCGAGCTGCCAGAAGACGAGAGCGACCTCAACGACACCAACCCCACCCCTCTCTTCCGGAGCACCGGCTCCCCCGCATTTCTCGGCACGCCGGTTCAGGCCCCGGAAGCCCCGGAGCGACTCGCACCCGAGTCGCCACGACTCGACCCGTCAGCGAGTCACGACGAGCCCGTGCCCGACGCGGCCTCCATCGGCGTCGAGACGCAGGCCATCGCTGTTCCGCACGCCACGGCTCCCGGCACGAGCCGCCGCGACACCGACGACGAAGACCGCAATGAAGACGACGAACCGGCAACGGGCTTCGACGCCGAGGTGAACCGCGCGCGCAAGGCCGCGCGCAGCATCTGGGGAACATTCGACGCGACGCAGGCGAAGACGCCGCCCTCCGATCGATCCTGAGCCGGTGGCCGAACTTTCCCGTGTCAGGCGCTGGGCCGATTCGCTGATCGCACTCCACCTGGATCCTACGGTCTGGTCGTTCGGTTTCGACCATGCGAAGACTCGCGCCGGCCTCTGTAACTACACGAGTCACCGCATCACGGTGTCGAGGCATCTCGCCGAGCGGTACGACGACGACGAGATCCACCAGGTGCTCCTGCACGAGGTCGCGCATGCGATCGCAGGATCCCGGGCCGGTCACGGACCGCGCTGGCGAACGATCGCGGGCGACCTCGGATACGTCGGCGACCGCCTGCACGACGGCGCCATCGCCTCCGAGCTCGCACCCTGGGTGGGCCGCTGCCCCGCAGGCCACGAGCACTACCGGTACCGCACTCCCCAGAAGCCCCTCGCCTGTGGCCGCTGCGGCCGCCGCTACGACGAGGCGAACCTGATCGCGTGGACGCGCCGAGAGGTCACTCGAGCCTCCTGATCATCGCGCCAGACTCCCCGCAACGCAACCGATTAGGGTGGTTACATGGCTGGTCAGTGGTTCGTTTCGCAGAGTGGCGTCCGCTGGTTCTTCGACGGTGGGGCCCTCAGCCTCGACTTCGCCATCCTCGGCGGTTACGGCGACGACGCGATGCTCGGCCCGGCCGCCGGGTTGCCCGGCCCGGGCTGGGACGGCCTGCTCCTCGCGGCCGACCTCGACGCTTGGCTCCGGGAGCGGTTCGACGGCCTCGGTGGTGCGGCGACCGAGCGCGAGTTTCAGGATGCCCGGGGTCTCCGAGACGCGATCGCCCGCCTGTCGGTCGCTGCGGCAGACGGCCATCGACCTGAGACGTCGGGCCCCGGCGCGGGCGACATCGACACGCTCAATCTCTTTGCTGCGCTGCCCGACGTGCCCCCGGCCCTCGGCGGCGGGAGGCGCCAAGCCGGCGCGGGCCGCCTGCGCCTGAGCCAGGCCCTCTCCTCGATCGCGCGGAATGCCGTCCTGCTCTTCAGCGAGGTCGGGTTCGACGGGGAACCGGGAGCGCGCATCCGGCGCTGCGCGGCCGACGACTGCGGGCTCGTCTTCTACGACGAGTCGCGTGCGGGCACGAGGCGCTGGTGCTCCATGCAGAAGTGCGGCAACCGCGCCAAGGTCAGAGCCCACCGTGCGCGGGCCTCCGCGGCGGCCGCCGCGACCGCAGTCACCGCGGCTGACACCGTCTTCGGCGCAGAACACCGCGAATAACCGGTGCCCTCGGCCGAAAGCGGTGCCCGCGCCGGACACGCGCTACTCGACGACCGAGACCTCTTTCCAGAAGGCAACGTAGTTCGAGAAGTCCTTGCCGACGCGGTCGAACGCGGTGGGGTACGGCGTGGGGTAGCTCCAGGCACGGTCGGGCAGACCGTTCACCGAGAAGTACTGGCACTCGCCCTTCCACGGGCAGGTGTAGGGCGTGTCGGTCTTCGCGAGCAGCGAGTCGTTGACACTCGCGGGCGGGAAGTACCAGTTGCCCTCGATCTTGATCAGGTCGTCTTCCGGGGCCTCGGCCACCACGGTTCCGTCTCCGAGCACTGCCTTCATGATGTTCCTCCTGTTGTGAACGACTGCGGGTGGAACGCTACGCCGGAGGGCTGAATTCCCGGAGCACGGTGACGACGGCCGGGTGCGCAGCCCGTTGACCCGCTGGATCCTGCGCGCCGCCCGTCGCTGAGACCGACGCGGTCAGGAGATGGCCGGTCGCGCGCCTCAGCTTCGTGAAGCTCGCGCAGGCAGCGGCCGCCTCGGGCGACGAGAAGTCGATGCCGACCGAGGCGAGCGCGTCGATCACGGCGCCGGCCGCGAAATGGTCTTCGACGGCGAACCGGTATCCGTCGTCGTCGATTGAGCCGGCACCGACGACGGCGACGATCGCCCGATCGCCAACGCTCTCCTGGAGGCGAAGGATCCAGGCCGCCGCCGCCTGAGAGCTGGCCTCCGTCACGCAGAGAACGGCCGGCCCGTCGCCCACCGTCTCGGCGATGGCCGCCGCCAACTGCGCCGCGCTGGCCCGCCCGTGGCCGTCGAGCTCGTCGGCAACGACGACCACGTGGGTGCCCGCCGCGATCCGCCGCACGCCGGCGTCGCCCCACTCGAATCGAACCTGGTAGCGCTCTTGACTCACCGAGTCAGCGTAGCCAACTGCCCGGGCGGGGTCCCTACTTCACGCCGAGTTTCGAAGCGATACTGCCGAGCGTCGAAGCGCCCGTCTGCTGCGACCCGCCTGCGACGACGACTAGAGCGTGATCGATGACGCCCTCCGCCCAGCAGCCTGTGCCGCTCGTCGGGCACACGTACCGCGAATCCGTGACACCTGGCTCCGACAGTGTCACCGGCGACGTGAAGCCCGAGGCGGAGTAGGCGATGGGCTCCACCCAGGCGGCTCCCGGCACGACGAAGACGGTGGCATTCGTGCCGTAGCAGCCGATTCCGTCCGCCCTGTCGATGGCCGCGCTGAAGACGTGCTGGTACGCATCGGTGAGGTCGAGCTTGGAGCTCAGGACCTTGCCGGACGACGCGGTCGTGTCAAGGAACTGGCTGCAGGTTGTGACGGAGCTCCAGACGGAGGTGGGCTCGGTGTAGACCGTCGGCTTGGCACCGGTCGCGGCGATCGCTGCGATCGCGGACTTCGCGGCGGCCACGAGCTTGGCATCGATCGGTGCGGCGGCGGCGGGTGTACCGGGAACAGGCGACGCGTGAAGCGAGACCTGGATCCAGATCGAATCGTTGAGCACGTTCAGCTGGCACGGCGCGTTGTTGGGGTCATTGGAGGCGCAACCGCCGAACGAATCGGTGCCGAACGTCGTCTTGGGAAAGGAGGCGGCAGGCCCGGCATACGGGCCGGGCTCCGCGGCCACCTTTGCCAGATGGGCCTTCTCCGCTTCAAACGCGGTCGTGGCATCGGGGAGCACGGAGAGCTGGAGCTGCTGGTTCGCACCCGACCACACGCAGCCGTAGTAACCCTGCTGGAGCGCCTCGATCAGGGTGGCACCGCTGGGTGGGCCCGCGAGGTCGGGCGAGCCGATCCGGTCGATGCTGGCCGGGGTGAGCGTCGCCGTCGTGGGTGGCTGGACGTTGTATCCGGATCCCACATCAGTTGTCGCAGGCGACAGCGTCGGATCGATGGACGCGACGACGCTCGGGCTGATGGCTTCCGCGCACGACATTGTGAAGGCAGCGGGCGTGGTGGGAGTCGCAGAGGCGCGAGCCGGAGTCGTCGAGCGCGTCGTCACGCTGGTGATCGCGCTACAGCCGGCCACTGCCGTGACGACGGCAACCAGCGACGTCATGGTGAGAGCTACGCGCAAGGGCCGTCTGGTCGAAGGGGAGAACAACATGGATGGCGCCTTCCGCGGGCCGAGTGATGAGGCTGAACGCCTCTGTTCGGAGGCTATTGTGTGGCCGATCCAAGCGTCCTCCGCCTGCCGGATGAGCTTTGCCGAGGAAGGCTCACTCGCAGGATGGACCGTCTTGTCCGCCCTCCTCGCCACGGTCAAGCGCCCGACTCTGAACTCCACAGCACGCCGCTCACTTTCGTTCGACGACGCCATGAGTGTGGGGCCGGCGGAGTCGTCTCAGGCAGAGCACGGGTAGCGTGGGCGCGTGAACACAGCCGCCCAGTCCGCCCTCGACGTCGCCGACTGGCGCCGCACGATTCACGCCACCTACCGCGACGTCCGCGAGGCGAGTGATCCTGAGGCCGCTCACGACCTCTGGCGCCGCAATCGCGACCGCCTCTTCGCGACCCACCCCTCGACGCCGCTCCTCCCGGAGGACCGCCCGGCATTCAGCGGCCTCCCCACGACGCCGTACGACGCGGCCTGGCGGTTCGAGCTGCCGATCCTGCCCGCCGACGAGCACCGCATGATCGTCCCCACCGGCACGGACGGCGACGTTCCGTTCGACCGCATCGGACTCGTGGACGTGCCGGGCGTCGGGCGACTCGACGTCTGGCGCCTTGCCTCCTACGGCGGCGGGATCTTCGTCCCGGTCAAAGACGCGCTCGCCGGCAAGCACGGTGGCACCTATGGCGGCGGCCGCTACCTCCTCGACACGGTCAAGGGGGCCGATCTGGGCCCAGGATCCGACAGAGGCACGCTGGTGCTCGACTTCAACTTCGCCTACAACCCGAGCTGCGCCTACGACCCGGCCTGGGCGTGCCCCCTCGCCCAGCCCGGCAACACGGTCGGGGTGGAGATCCCGGTCGGTGAGCGTTACTCGGGCGCGTACTGACGTCGGATAAGGCCCGGAGTCCCTCATTACTTATTGGGGGATTCCGGCGGTGTAGTGGTTTGTGATCTGTGCGGGGCTGAGAACAGAGTTGTAGACGGTTGCGAAGCGCAGGCTTCCCGTGAAGTAGTAGTTGGCGTTACTGTTCCAGCCACTGAGGTTGTCGTAGCCGATGCGCCAGAATCCGATGGCCAGTCGGGCGGTGTTGTACGTGGCGTTGCTCGCGACCTGTTTGCCATCGACGTACATGACCGAGCCGGTTGAGCCTGAGAAGGTGACGACGACCTGGTGCCACATGCCATCGTTGTAGGCCAGTGGGCTCGTGATCGAGTCATTGCCCAGGTTGTAGACGCCGAATGCGAGGGCGCCTGTCGGAGTCACGAAGATCTGCCGATCGCTCTCGGAGGAGAGCCCGCTGATGGCGTTGCCGAATCCGATGAGCCGGCCGGAGGAAGCTGACGTCTTGAACCAGACTTCTTCCGTGAAGGTTGAAGGGCTGATCGCGGAGGGACCGAGGATCCAGTTGGTCCTGCCGTCGAGGGCGTAGGCGCGGGTGCCGTCGCGGGGACACGCGACCGGGGTCGTGACCGGGTCTGCGGCACCGGTTCCCTCGTAGACGCCGGCGTGGTTGCTGCCGGAGGCGTCGGCAGCAGATGCGCCGTTGGCATAGGAGGCGTCGCTGAGGTTGTAGGCGAAGAGAGCTTTGGTGCTCGTGCCGCCGTCGAGGGCGACAGCATTGGCACAGGTGAAGCTGGAGTTCGAGGCAGCGGCATTGACCGAGTTCTTCACCGAGGCGATGTAACCGGCCGAGGTGGACGGTGTCATCTGGGTGGCAAGCCACACAAGGCTCAGGACGACGCCGAGAGCGATCACCGTGAAGCCCACGGGGCTTCCTTGCTGCCGCCGTCGGACGCGTGTCATGCGACCGCATTGTCGATGTCGATGTCGGCCGGCGGGTTTGGGGGCAGGCCGACAGCAAGGGTCCAGATCAGTGGGATTGCGCAGATCACGCCCAACACGATCCACCCCAGCGGCGACAGGTGCAGTGCCGACGACAGGTGATAGTGGCCGATCTTTGCGACACCGGAGACGGACACTCGGCCGACCTGCCCTGCGACGAGGTCGACGCGGGTGCCGCCGATTGCCTGCGCTCGGATGGGGAGAAGACCCGTCGAGACGACCGTCGCGGCAACCCGGTCATGAAGCGTGGAGTTTTGCAGAACGACGAGTCCGACGAGCGGTTTGACGAGGAAGACGGTGACCGAGGCGAGGAGCGATCCCCCGAGGATGACGGCGGAGACGCGTCGGCTGGGGGTGCGAATCAGCCGTCGCAGGAGCGAGAGAACGACACCGCCGATGACGAGGATGGGCAGGGCTTTGATCAGCCAACCGAGCCCTGGCAGGATGCTCGCGGCCTGACCGATGACGTCTTTCCGACCTAGCGTCCACGGGTCGGTTGCCCCGTTGATATCGCCCCTGGTCGTGATGGCTCCTGCCGGCGTGATCTTGACGATTCGGTGCGTGTAGACCTCTCGCGGAGCGGTCGGTGGGTGGAACGTGATCACCGAGCCGACGCGCAGGTGGGTGGCCGGAGTGGTGAGGACGAGGGTGCCGACGGGGGCGGCCCGACCCATCGAGGGGGTCTCGACGATGAACCAGCGACCCCCTCGAGCCTGGAACACCAGTGCCGCGATGATGACGACGAGGGCGAGGAGTGTGCCAACCCAGAACACGACGACCACCGCTGTCGACCGAGTCGGACCAAGCGGCTGGTCTGCGCCGCTGTGCGGGGATGTGGGCGCGGTTTCGCTCTCGAGGACCTGCTCGCGAGTCGGCGTCTGAATCATGTCGGCGGAACCCTTGCCTGAAACGGTGGTCACGGCGAACCGTCATTTCGTGACGGTTCGCCGTGATGGAGGGAGCTCGTGGCTAGCTGGTGAACGTCCAGATCATCGGCACAGACGCCTGGAGACCCTGGTAGGTGTTCCCCGAGGCGGCGGCAAGTGTGGCGGTGATGGTGAAGGGCGTGCTGGTGGCGTCATTCGCGGTGGGAAGCACAGCCGGCATCGTGAACGAGGAGGCGGTGGCTGCGCCGAGCGACAGTGCCGTGCCGGAGAACACGGTCGTCGCACCGGACGTGATCACGACATTCACCTTGGAGCAGTAGTCGATCGCCGTACCGCTGTAGGTCCCGACGGACGTCTGCACACAGGGGGTACCGGTGCTCAGTGTGAACGTGCCCGGCGCGACGCTCCCCAGGTCAGCGATCGTGATGCTGGTGACGTTCGAGTTGCCGGGGGTCAGCAGAGCGCTGCCGAACTTGTTGATCGTCGAGCACGTGGACGTATTGGTCGAAGCCGTACCACCGTCGGTGCTGAGGCAGGTGACGGGCGTACCGCCGGTTGTCTTCTCCTGCATCACAATCGACCCGGATGTTCCGGTGTTCGAGTTGTTGGTGATGCTCGCGACGAAGCCCGACAGGGTGCCGGTCATCGAGACGGTCAACAGCGCCGCCCCGACCACGCCAGTGACAATGGCGATTGGTGTGAAGCGGAGACGCTTGGCCTTGAGAACGGACATTGGAAACCCCTATTTGACTTAAATTTAAAGTTATTAACTTCTCAAATTACTTGCCTACAGATTTTCTTAACCATGCAGATATATATGATCCAAAACAACCCCCACAAAGGGGGCAGCCCTAAGCAATGCGCCTGGCACAGATGTTCCCTATCCTGGAAACTCAATTACTGAGCTAGTTCACGACCTGATCTAGGAGACCCGCGTGTCGTCGACCGAACCCGAGCCGATTTCGCGAGACCGCGCAATGCACGCCACGTCCGCATCACTGGTGACGGCACCGGCTGTCCTGTCGTTGTCGGCAGCCCTTATGGCGGTCGATGCGTCGCACCGGAACCTGCGCGCACTCTTCGCGTCGAGCGTCGGGCTCAGCGCCACGGAGTTCAACGCCCTGATGTACATCGGCGAAATGGGAAGCACCACTCCGAAGCAGCTCGCGATCACGCTCGATGTCTCGACGGGAGCAGTCACCGCCCTCACGGATCGCCTCGCAGCGGCCACACTCGTTCTTCGCGAACCCAACCCGAACGACCGCCGCAGCTTGCTGCTCCGTCTCACACCGATGGGAGCCCGAGCGCGACAGTCGATGTCCGACCAGTACCACGCCGCGATCTCCCGAGCGGTCGACGAAACCCCGGAACTCACCGACCCGCAGCTGCAAGAACTTCTCACCCGTGTCGCCGCCGCCGTCACAGCGATAGCAGATGCCATCGCGGCAACCTCCGTGGTTCACCCGAAGCGGTAAGGCGTCTCTGGTCATGATCGGAGACTCACAGGGATCCGGGACGACCACCAGGGCACAAGGCCCCATCGGAGGTCATCAGCGGTTCAGAAACGCAGCCGAATCGGCATGCTGTACGCTTGAGGTACTTGCGAGTCGACCCGATCGGCTCCCTGCGTCGTAGTACGCCCCTCACTTCCCCGTGGTGCCACCGTCAAAAGTGTGTGACAGACCACTGGATCGCGAAGCACACTCTGCGGCGAAACGATCGAGCACCACTGCTCCGTCGCCACATCTCGAGTCCAGCTGCGCCACAGACAGACGCATGCCCAGGGGGCTCGATACCCGATGCCTGAAAGGCACCAGCACCCCCATGACAGACACTCTCATCACCCAGGACGACACCGAAGCAGAAACCGAAGGCACCACCTTCGCGTCGCTCGGCGTCCCCGCACCGCTCGTCAAGGCTCTCGCCGCTGACGGCAAGACCACCGCCTTCCCGATCCAGGTCGACACGCTCCCCGACACGCTCGCTGGCCGCGACGTCCTCGGCCGCGGTAAGACCGGTTCGGGCAAGACCATCGCCTTCGCGATTCCCATGGCCGCCCGCCTCGGCGGCGTGCTCGCCGGTGGCAAGCGCCGCCCCGGCCGCCCCGTCGGCCTCGTCCTCGCCCCGACCCGCGAGCTCGCGACGCAGATCGACGCGGTTCTCGCGCCCCTCGCCGCGGCCTACGGCATGAAGACCACCACCATCTTCGGCGGCGTCTCGCAGAACCGCCAGGTCGCCGCCCTCAAGGCCGGCGTCGACATCATCATCGCGTGCCCCGGCCGCCTCGAAGACCTCATGAAGCAGGGCTTCGCCAAGCTCGACGCGATCGAGATCACCGTGCTCGACGAGGCCGACCACATGGCCGACCTGGGCTTCCTGCCCGGTGTCACCCGGATCCTGAAGGCCACTCCGGAGAACGGCCAGCGACTGCTCTTCAGCGCGACCCTCGACAACGGCGTGGACAAGCTGGTCAGGCAGTTCCTCCACAACGAGGTGCTCCACTCGGTCGACGAGGCCAACTCCCCCGTCGCAAAGATGACCCACCACGTCTTCGAGACCGAGTCGGTCGACACCAAGAAGGCGCTCATCGAGAAGCTCGCCTCGGGCAAGGGCCGCCGGATCCTCTTCATGCGCACCAAGCACCACGCCAAGAAGCTCGCCAAGCAGCTCACCGAGTCGGGTATCCCGGCAGTCGACCTGCACGGCAACCTCTCGCAGCCGCAGCGTGACCGCAACCTCGCCGCGTTCCAGGACGGAACGGCACGCGTCCTCGTTGCGACCGACGTCGCCGCCCGCGGTGTGCACGTCGACGACATCGAGCTCGTCATCCACGTCGACCCGCCGACCGAGCACAAGGCGTACCTGCACCGCTCGGGCCGTACGGCGCGCGCCGGGGCCGAGGGTGACGTCGTCACGCTCGTCATCCCGAGCCAGCGTCGCGACGTCGCAGCGATGATGAAGAAGGCCGGGATCACGGCCACGGTCACTTCCGTCAAGCCCGACTCCCGCGAGGTCAACGCCCTCGTCGGCGAGGTCGCCGCCTACGTCAAGCCGGCACCCAAGTCCGAGCGCCAGCAGCAGCAGCAGGGTGGCGGCGGTCGCTCGCAGGGCGCCAACGCTCAGCGCAAGCGCGCCGCACGCCAGAACCCCGACGGCACGCCGATCGCGCGTCGCGACCGTTCCGGCCGTCCCGCCACCGGTGGCCAGGGCGCAGGCTCGGTTTCAACCGAGGGGCGCTCCGGATCCGGTGCCCGCGGCCAGCGCTCCGGCGGCGGCTCGCGCGGTGCAGGTCAGCGCGGTGCCGACCAGCGCAGTGGCGGCCGTTCCGGTCGCCCCGCTCAGACCGGCAGCAGCACCTTCTACTCGACCGAGTCCGGCAACGCCGGCTCGTCGGCTCCGGTGCGCGACGAACGTCAGAACCGTCGCGCCTCGAGCGACGGCGGCAGCGTCCGCAACGAGCAGGCCGCCTTCGCTGCCGAGCGCAGCGCGGCCCCGCGCGGCAACGGTGGCGGCTCACGTCGCGCCTCCTCGGGCGGCGGCCGGCCGTCCTCCCTCAAGGTCGGCAGCCTCGTCCGCGGTTCGGCGCCGAAGGCTGGCGGCCGCGGCCGCTAACCCCAGCACCCGACGGCGGTTTCCGGCGCCGGCGCTAGTCCGCGGACTAGCGCGAGCGCC
>JAODMX010000410.1 GCA_025464735.1 Frondihabitans sp.
CGAGGTGAGCATGTAGCCGGAGAGCGCGAGTTCGGGCATGACGATGATGTGCGCGCCAGCGGCCACGGATTGACGGACGGTCCGGATAGTGAGGGCGACGTTGCTCTCGAGGTCGGCGATGGCGGGGGCGAGCTGATGGCAGGCGATGACGGTCATGCGTGTTCTCCTTCGGTGCGTGTAGAGCTGGAAACGGGGTCAGGATCCGGCGTAGCCGGATCCTCGTCGTGCGCGAGCTCGGTGCGGACGCGGGCGTCGACACCCGGCACGAACGCGACGAGGGCAAACCCGATCGCGAGCCAGACAAGGATCACGTACGGGAACCAGACATAGGGCTCTGCGACTCCGACGACGTTGGTGTAGATCGTGTAGAGGATGAATGCTAGGCCGAGAATGGGCACCGCGATCTGCCACCGCGGCGCCTTGGCTTTGCCGGTGAGGAAGAGGAACTTCAGCGCGCCGAGCGTGGCGAGGGCGTAGGCGACCAGGAGTGAGATGGTTCCGATGGTGAGCCAATAGAAGGTGGCGTCCTTCTCGGGCGCACCGATGGCCCGCTGGACGACCATGGCCACGAGAACCGCCGCAACGACGATCGCCAGTGTGACGATGGGGATTCCCTGTTTGTTGAGTCGGGTGAGCGGGCTCTTGGGTGTGGCGTCGCGGGCGAGCGCGTAGGCAACGCGAGCGGCTCCTGCGAGGGTTCCGACCGTGATTGCCAGAAGGCTGATGCTCGCCATGAGGTTCAGCAGGGCGGCGTACACGCTGCCGACGTAGGCGGTGCCGAGGTCGCCGTACGGCGTCGTGGTGTTCTGGAACGCCTTGACTCCGGATGCCGAGACACCGTAGCCAAGCGACTGCGCGGCCACGACGAGGAGGAAGAAGGCGCCGACGAGGGCGACGGCGATCACGATGGCTCGAGGGATGTCCTTCTTCGGGTTGACCGATTCACCACCGAGGGCTGCGGCGCCCTCGAAGCCGGCGAAGGCCAGGAATCCGAAGACTGCGGCGCCCGCGATTCCAGCGAGCCCCGTTCCGGTCGGGATCGTGAAGATCGACAGGCTCAACGTCTGGCCCGCGGGCGCTGCACCGACACCAACCCGGATGATGATGACAAGGCTCAGGGCCGCGACCAGGACGGCGCCCGCGATTTCGATCCAGAGCAGGATCCGGGTGATCAGCTTGATCTGCCGAATCGAGAGAAAACCGATGATGGCGAGTGCGACGATCGCTTCCCAGATCCACTCCTGAATCGAGGCGATGTGGAGAAGCGACAGGAAGGAGTTGAAGAAGAGGCCGATTTCGATCGTCGAGCCGACGGCTATGGTGACGTAGGCCGCGAAGAGAGCCCAGCCGGCCACAAAGCCCGCTCGTGGGCCGATGGTCTTGCCGACGAGAGCGTAGACGGAACCCGTGTTCGAAATGTGCGCGGACAGTTTGACGAAACCGTAGGCCACGAACGCGACCCCCACGATCGCGAAGACGAATGCCATCACGGCGCCCATGCCGAGAAGCAGGGCAGCGCCCGTCCCGAGGAGTGCCATTCCGCCGACCGGACCGATCAGGCCGATCGAGAACGCAGCCGCGTCAGTGACTTTGAGTTCGCGGCGGAGGGCGGGTGCTGCGGCAGTAACCGGCGGTGCCTGGTCGCTTCTGGTTGTGGTTGTGGTCATGACCCAAGGCTCTCGAACGCTGTTCGAGCGGGGCAGAGTCGAAGGTCCTGCGGGACCTTGTGCTCTGGTCGTCGTCTCCAGTGCCTGTGATGGTTGCCCCATGACTTCCACACTGAACTCTCCCACTGCCCCAACAGTCAGCGGCACACGCAAGACCATTGTCGTCGGCTACGACGGCTCCGGCCCTGGCCTCGCAGCCCTTGAGCGCGGGATCCGGCTGGCCCCTGTTCTCGACTGCGACCTCCTCCTTGTCACCACGTGGACGTTCCCCCAGGTCAGCTCGGTCGTCGGCTTCGGCGGCTGGTCGCCCGAGGAGGACGCTCAGGGCATGGTCAAAGCGGTGATCGCGGACGTGTTCCCAAACGGCAGGCCGTCGTGGTTCCGGGCCGTCGTCGTCGAAGGTCAGTCCGCTCGGATCCTGCTCGAACAGAGCCACGGCGCCGAGATGCTCATTGTCGGCAGCCGTGGACACGGCGGCTTTGCGGGGCTCCTGCTCGGTTCCGTCAGCTCGGCCTGCGCCGAACACGCGGACTGCCCCGTCCTCGTCATGCACGGAGAGCCGACACTCGCCCTGGCAACCGCCGCACCGAACGCCCCGGTGGCCGTCCACGTCTGAGTCACAAGTGGAGGAACCTCTTCACGGTCTCGTCAGCGGCCGGTCCGTGACGCTTGCGCGGCTCATCCACCCGCCGCGGTGGGCCGTGATCGCCGTGGCGCTCGGAATCCTGGCCGTCATCGTCTGGTTGGTCGTCATTCCGCAGTACTCCTCGGCAGTCACCTCACTTGCCACCCTGGAGTCGCTCTCCGTTCCCCTGGTGGCCCTCGCCGTTTTCCTCGAGCTGGGGTCACTCGTGGCATTCAGCGGCATGACGGCAACCGTCCTGGGCCAGGGACGACCGCCCTACGCGACTCTTTTACGAATCGACCTCACCGACCTCGGCCTCAACCACGTCGTCCCGGGCGGCGGAACCACTGCCGCCGCAGTCCGGTTCGGCCTCCTCAAGCGTGTGGGTGTTCCCAGCGCCGACGCACTCACGGGTGCCGCGATAGAGGTCACGGCCTCCAACATGATGCTCGGGATCGTTTTCGGGGCAGGTCTGGTCCTCTCCATCACGCGCTTCGGTGGCAACGCTGCCATCGGAGCCGCCACCGTACTCGTCGCGGCTTTCTTCATTCTGGCCGGTCTGGTGTGCTGGATCCTGACGCGACATTCGCGTCGGGCCGTCGAAGTCGTCAGGGCTCTGGCCGAGCACATTCCGATCATCACACCTGCGTCCGTCGAGCGTGTCGTCCTCATCATGGCGGCCCGAATCACCGAACTGCTCAGCGACCCTCCCAGGCTCGGTCGACTCGCGCTTCTCGGGGCCGCGAACTGGCTCCTGGATGCCGCCGCCCTGTGGGTCGTCCTCGCCGCTTTCGGATCGCCGGTCAGCATCGGGGCCGTGCTGACCGTGTACGGAGTCGGCAGCATCCTTGCCATGCTTCCGATCACTCCGGGCGGCATCGGGGTCGTCGAAGGCGTCATGGTGCCGGCTCTGATCGCTTTCGGAGTGCCAGCGCCTCTTGCCCTGCTCGGCGTGGTGGGTTGGCGCCTCATGGAGTACTGGCTGCCGATCCCGCTGGCGGGAGTCGCCTACGTCTCCCTCCGATTCACGGTGCTGCGCCATCCGGGGACCACTGGGGTGGCATCGATCTCCTGAACGGAGACCCGAGTTTACGAATTTGAGAGCCGATTGTAACCGGCGGTTAACACCGCGAACTCAATCTCCCTGTAGACAAGGCGTTCTACCTATCCTTGGGGGTTGTTTCTCGCATGAAGCCGATTTCATTTGTCGATTTTCGTCCCGACCCTGGAACCGTGATCGAGTGGGCCGTGAGCCCAGACACGGCGGCGACCGTCCGATACGCGCCCGTCGATCCCATTCCGCTGTCGTATAACCAGGAACTTCACCTGAAGTCGTCGCTGGCTGCTCGCCGAACGGGTCGGACCGGCAACCCCTGGATCGGCATCTCGTTCGACCTGGATGGCGCGCCCGACCTTCCTGTGCTCGGTCACGCATTCGCCTCGTGGATGGAACGGCACGAGGCTCTCCGCAGTGGGTTCCGACCCAGCGACGCCGGCGACGCAATCGAGCGATTCACACTCTCGGCGGATTCGATTGAGCTCGTGCAGGAGCCGGAGATCCTCTTCGACTCTGCCGACGTGCTGCACGATTATCTCGACGAGCGCTTCGCCGCCGGGACGGACCCGTTCGCGTGGCCCCCGTTGGTGCTGGGCGTGGTCAGCAGGGCCAGCGGCTCGACAGTGTTCGTCGCTCTCGACCACACCGCGGCGGACGGCTATTCGCTCGCGTTGGCCGTCTGGGAGCTGGCGACCACCTATGAGGCATTCGTTGACGGCCGAACCCCGGAGCTTCCCGAAACAGGAAGCTTCCTTGAACTCTGCGCTGCCGAGCGAAGCCGTGGCGTAACGATCACTGCGGAGGATCAGGCGGTCGGGCACTGGCGAGAATTCGTGCGCGCCTGCGGCGGTACTGCCCCGTCTTTTCCACTGGATCTCGGTATCGTCTCGGGTCAGACGTGGCCTCAGAGTGTCTACAACCATCGATTCCTGACCGCACTCGAAGCCGAGGCATTCGAGGCCGTCTGCGAGGAAAGGAGCGGCGGAATCTTCGCCGGGATCCTCGCTGCAATGGCGATTTCCATCCATTCAATGACGGGAGAAGATATCTTCCGCACGATCACGCCCGCGCAAACGCGACGTCGTCCAACATGGCGCCATGCCATGGGCTGGTTCGTCACCTGCATCCCCCTCGAGTTTTCGCTCGAGGGTGCCAACAGCTTCACGGACGTTCTCCGAGAGGCTCAGCTGAGCACCCAGCGAGCACTTCGGCTGGCAAGCTTCCCCGCGCTGCGGATGGTCGAACTTCTCGGCGATGATTTCCATGTAAGCCGCCGGGATTTCTTTTCGATGGTGTCTTTCACCGACTACCGAACCATGCCGGGAGGCGACCGCCACGCGGAGTGGAATGCTCGCAGCATGGGTCAGGTAACCGAAGCCGACGACAGCCACGTGTGGATTTCTCGTCAGCACGACGGCGTACACATCAGCATCCGACACCCCGTGACACCCGTCGCGGCCGGCGTTCTGGATGACTACGCCCAACGGATTCAAGACATTCTCGTGCACGTGTTGCGCGGTGGTCGACAACCGATGAGTAACGACGCAGTCGGCTGGACACGGCTGCGCTCCGAGCAGCCAACGCTGACACGCGAGCGGGTGGGGTGACGCCAGTTCTC